>DASURJ010001053.1:0-2395 GCA_036280115.1 Gemmatimonadaceae bacterium | reverse complement strand
GACAGCTAGTGATCAGGCGCTCGACGCGATCGCGCTCGCGGTACACGGCCCGGTCGTGAACCGGCGGGGATCATCCGGGCCGGAACGCGCCCGCCTCCAGGATACCCGCGACGCCAACCAGCGATCTGCTACGCCGGAAGGCTACCTCCGGGTCCTCATCGACACCATGCCGGGACTGGTCTGGAGTGCGAGACCCGACGGCTCCATCGAGCTTCTGAATCAGCGCTGGATCGACTACACGGGCCTGTCTCTCGAGCAGGTCCAGGGTTGGGTCTGGACCGTTACGGACCTGATCCATCCCGAAGATCTGCCGAGGTTGCTTGCCACGTGGCGTGCCGTACTGGCCTCTCGCCAGCCGGGCGACGCCGAAGCTCGACTGCGGCGCTTCAACGGCGAGTATCGCTGGTTCCTGCTCCGTGCCGTCCCGGTCCGTGACGAGCTGGGGAACATCGTCCGCTGGTACGGAACGAATACCGATATCGAGGACCGCAAACGGGCGGAGGCGCTGCTCGCCGGAGAGAATCGCCTGCTCGAGATGCTCGCCCAGGGCAACCCGCTCGGACTGATCCTGGATGGATTGTGTCGGCTTGTCGAGGAGGTGTCCCGTGATTGTGTGGTGTCCGTTCTCTTGCTGAATCCGAATGACAACCGCCTCTGGCACAGCGCAGCGCCCAGCCTTCCGGCCGGCTACATCGCGGCACTCGACGGCATTGTCCCCGGTCCTTGCCAGGGCTCGTGCGGAACGGCCGCGTACCGGAACGAGCCGGTGATCGTCTCCGACATCGCCACGGATCCGCTGTGGGCCGGGTATCGGGATATCCCGCTCGCGCATGGGCTGCGGGCGTGCTGGTCCACGCCGATACGGTCCTCGGAAGGCCGTGTGTTCGGGACCCTGGCGATATACGCTCGCGAACCGCGCTGCCCCACTCCTCAACACCAGCAGCTCATCGAGCAGATCACGCATCTTGCGAGCATCGCCATCGAGCGTACGCGTACCGAGGCGGCGTTGAGGGAAAGCGAGGAACACTTTCGCCGGATGGCCGACAGCATCCCCGAAGTGATATGGATTACGGCCCTACAGCCGGAACAGGTACTGTACGCGAGCCCGAGCTTCGAACGCATCTGGGGCCTTCCGGTCGGCGACCTCTACAGGAATCCACGTCTCTGGACCGAGACGATTCATCCGGAAGATCGCGCCCGCGTGGTCAGCACCTTCTCGCGGTGGGTGGCCGGTGAGGAGGTGAGTTACCACGACGTCGAGTTTCGCATCGTCCAGCCGAATGGCGACATACGATGGGTTCACGAGCGTGGAGTGCTCAGCGTCGACCAGAAGGGGAAGCCGTGCCGTGCAAGCGGCATCGCGACGGACATTACCGAACGCAAGCGGGCGGAAGAAGCCTTGCGGCGAAGCGAGATCTATCTGGCCGAGGCGCAGAGGCTGAGCCTCACGGGCAGCTTCGGGTGGGACGTCTCCAGCGGAGCGGTCGTCTGGTCGGACGAGACGTTCCGAATCACCGGGACCGACCGGGGGACGCAGCCCACGCTGGAGCTCGTGCTCGAACGAGTTCATCCGGAAGACGTCGGCCGTGTGCGGGAGACGCTCGATCGCGCAGCCCGGGACGGGACGGATCTGGAGTTCGAGCATCGCCTCCTCCTTCCGGACGGCTCCGTCAAGCATGTCCATGTGTGGGCGCATGGCGTGCGCGACGAATCGAGCGGCGGACTGGAGTACCTTGGTGCGGTGATGGACGTGACCGCGACAAAGCGGTCGCAGCAGGCGCTGGAGAGGGCCTTCGATGAGATTCAGGCCCTGAAGGATCAGCTCCACCAGGAGAACGTCGCCCTCAGGGAGGAGATCGACAAGACGTCGATGTTCGAGGAGATCGTCGGTGCCTCCCCGGCGCTACGGCGGGTCCTCTCGCAAGTCGCGAAGGTGGCCCCGACGGATTCCACCGTGCTCGTCACCGGTGAGACCGGGACGGGCAAGGAGCTCGTCGCGCGCGCGATCCACAAGCGGTCGGCGCGGGCGGCGCGCGCGTTCGTGAGTGTGCACTGTGCCGCCGTCCCGCCCTCCCTGATCGCCTCGGAGCTGTTCGGCCATGAGAAGGGGGCGTTCACCGGCGCGGTGCAGCGCCGGCAGGGCCGCTTCGAGCTGGCGGTGGGCGGGACGATCTTCCTCGACGAGATCGGCGAGCTGCCCGTCGAGACCCAGCTGGCCCTGCTGCGCGTGCTGCAGGAGCGCGAGTTCGAGCGGGTCGGCGGCAGCCGACCCATTCGGGCGGACGTTCGCGTCATCGCGGCCACCAATCGTGACCTGCAAGCGGCCGTTGCTGCGAACACCTTCCGAGCCGACCTGTTCTACCGGCTGAACGTGTTCCCCCTGGAGGTGCCTCCG
>DASURJ010001052.1:0-2510 GCA_036280115.1 Gemmatimonadaceae bacterium | reverse complement strand
GAGCGGATGGATCCGACTGACCCGCGGCACGGGCCGTTCTTCGACTGGCTGGCGCGTGAGGCGCGGTTGCGTCTCACCGGCGCCGAGCGGCGCGAGCTGGATCGCGAGGCTGCGCGCTTCGCAGAAAGGATTCGGCGGCGTGTGGCGGCCGAACGCGAAGCCGCGCGGCTTCGCGTCCGTCGTGTGAACGAGGCGCCGGTGTCCTACGCCGTTCCCGAGCCTGACGTTCACCAGAACGCGGCGGCGAATGGTCGGCTGGCGCCGTGGTGGGACCTGGCAGTCGCCGCGGGTGTCGGCCGCGAGCTGTGGGACGAGCCGCCCGGTGCGTTCGTGCGATTGCCCGATGACGCGGAGGACGGCCGGTACGTCGCGCTCTCGGTGGTCGGCGACAGCATGGCACCGCTGCTCCACACGGGTGACACGATTCTCGTGAAGCTCGGCGCCGAACTGGCCGCGGACCAGGTGGTCGTGGCGCGCCACCCCGAGTGTGGCTACGTGGTGAAGCGTGTCGGGCGGACGAACTCGATGCGCGTCGAGCTCGTGTCGCTCAACGAGGCCTACCCACCGCTTGAGATCCCGAACGACGCGTCGCTCGTCCTCGGCGTCGTGATGCTGCGCTGGTGTCCGCACAGCCAGCCGCCACCAATGACATGACGTTGACCAACACGTTGTCCGCCATCCGTTAGGCACTCGATCGCTCGGCCGTGGCCGAGCGATTGTCGTTAGGCGCTGTGACAGAGTGGCAGGAGTGTAGATGTCGGACCGCCGCACACGCCGCGCGGCGTGATCCCGGCCTCACCGTCTGCCCGGAGGTCGCGTGCCATGTCATTCCATCTCCTCCCATTGCCACCGTGGCGTCATTGGCGTAGCGGCACTGGCGCTCAGCGCGGGATGCGCGGCCATCCCCGTTCGCGGCCACGCGTTCCAGTTGTACCGCGCCCCGTCCATCGGGGTCCGTGAGATGTTCAGCTATGACGGGGCCGGCCGTGTCACGGCGGATACGGTCCGAACCGTGCTGGATCAACTCCTGCGCGCGACCGAATTCACGTACGGCGATGCGCGGGGTAAGGTCACGCGGTCCCGGAACGCCGCATTCAAGCGCGACTCGCTCACGGCGGCGTACTCGGGGCTAGGCTTCGTCGTCGCGTCGTCGCGTCGTCGTACGGCGACATCGGCACCGACTGGCGCCGTTTCACACAGAACTTCTCCGCGGCCGAGACGTTCGGCTACGACGCCCTGGGCAACATCCTCGCGTCGACCACCGCGACGCTCAACTCGACCGCGGCGGGCGAGCACACTCACAACAGTTCGGGGCGCACCTACACGTACGATCCGGTGTCCGGCCGGCTGGCGCGTATGGGTGGCGACCCTCGTCCCGATAGCCTCGTGTACGACGCGAACGGGAACGTGCGGTTCCAGTACACGCGGACCCCGCCCCTGAACACGCCGATTCGCGAGGATCGGATGTCGTATTACGCGGCGGACGGCACGTTGCGCGCGACCGACCATCGGACGCGGGTCACGGGCAATCAGTCGTTCACCTTCACGTTCGAGGAGTACTGGTACGACGCGGTCGGCCGTCGCGTGCTCACGCGAACACGCCGGGACTGCAGTCCGGAGGACTACGATCTCGAGAGCTGCTCCATCAGCACCGTGCGCCGCACGATCTGGGACGGCGTGAAGGAGGTGTTCGAGATCCAGATGCCGGACACGACTGTCGTCGCCCTCGTCGAGAACGACACCGCCGCACTCCCGAATCTCGGGGCGACGATCAACGCCGAGCCGATGGCGCGGAATCCGTTCTTCGGCCGCGTGGCGTACACGAACGGCCCCGGCCTGGATCAGCCGCTGAGCGTGACGCGATGGGGGTACGCGGACACGGCATTCGTGGGCAGCGCGGCGCAGCAGCGATTCGAGCAGTGGCGTGAGCCGTTCACGATCGTGCCGCACTGGAACATGCGTGGCCAGGCGGACCACGGCACGACAGCGACGGGTGGCGGTGCCACGTGCGGTGGCGGGACCCCGCCGGGCGGTGGGGCGTCGTCGGGGCGGTGCGCGCTCGTGTACTGGCCGTACGGGTGGACGGCGTACTGGCAGAAGACGTACCGGCAGCCGAGTTGGAATGGGTCACTCCTCGATCAAAAGCGCGACGGGTCGCAACTGATCTACAAGCGCAATCGCTACTACGACCCGTCGACGGGGCGGTTCACGCAGGAGGACCCGATCGGGCTCGCCGGTGGCTCGAACTTGTACGGGTTTGCGAATAGCGACCCGGTCAATTTCGGGGATCCCCTCGGCCTGTCTGCATCGTGCTGTGTCGCGTTAGGCGCCGGCACATTCGGGCGCGTGGTCGCACCCGCGTTGCACGACATCGAGGTCGAAGCAAGGGCTTGGGCGACCCTCAACACGGCCTACAAGTATCTCGTAGCGCTTTCGTTCGTTTCGGGGCGTCGGGGTGCTATAGCCCGCCCGACGCGAACTTCGTGGGGGTGGACCGGGAGCCCCGCGTG
>DASURJ010001051.1:0-3438 GCA_036280115.1 Gemmatimonadaceae bacterium | reverse complement strand
CAGAACGAAAGGGGGGGAACGGATGAGGGGGATGAGGGGATGAGCGACATCACCTCCGCGAGTGAGACCCCTTCCGGCGGAACGTGAATGAGGGCAACGGCTCCCCTGATGGGCGTGGCCCCGAGAGCAGTTCCCATCACGTCACGGCCGCGCCGCGAGGGCGCGTCCCGGATGAGGAGCGATCCCTCTCATCCCTCTCATCCCCTCATCCGTATCCCCCTCCGTTCTGGATGCCGGCGCGCGCCGGTCCATACACGCCGAGCTGAGTCCAGCTGAGCTGATGGCTGTTAGCGCTCTATCCCTCCACCCCCGCGGCGGTCGTCGGATCCGCTGGCCGCGCTCCGAGCAGACGGCGATACAGTCCGCGCAGCCCCCAGACCGCAACGCCGATCACCAGCGCCAGCGCGACGGCGCGCATCAGCTGTGCAACGAGTAGCGCATCGAACGCCGGCCGCGTGATCTCGTATTCACGGAACGCCGAGTAGCGCTCCGTCATCCAGTGCCACGCCGTGTGCGCCACCAGCGCCGAGAGCAGGATCGTCCCCACGCGCTCGGCCACCACGTGCTTGAAGAGCAGCGTCAGCGCCGGGATCGCAACCGCGAGCACCAACAGTTGCCCGAGCTCCACTCCGACGTTGAACGCGAGGAGTGACATGGTGAGGTGCGAGCCCGCGAACTGGAGTGAATCACGGAGGAGAAATGAGAAGCCGAACCCGTGCACGAGCCCGAACGCGAACGCGATGATCCATCGCCGCTCCACCTTCGCGCCGACGATGTTCTCGAACGCCATGTACACGATCGAGAGCGCAATGAGCATCTCGATGAGCGGCGGGAACCAGAGCGCATCGGGCGCGAGGCCGCTCGCCGACGCAATCAGGGTGATGGAGTGCGCGACGGTGAACGAGGTGACGATCGCGATGAGCGGGCGCGGCTTCCGGAACGGGATCACGAGACAGACCACGAACAGCAGGTGATCGATGCCGTCGAGAATGTGCTCCACGCCCAGCTTCACGAAATGGAGCGCGGCCTGATGCCAGCGGGGGTCGAGGCGCACGAGGCCGGGGTCGCCCGCGTACTCGAACGCGCGCTCGCTCCCGTTAGGCGTGAGAAAGCGAAGGACGGTCGTTGTGCGCAGGCCGAGGTGCGCCAGCGCCGGGTGGATGTCGAGCTTGGCGGTGGCGGACGTGATGGGGTACTCCAGCAGCACGTCGAGCATCGCCTGCTGCCACGGCAGCGACACGGTGTCGGCGAGCGGTGGACCGGTGACACGGGCGAGGGCGCTCTCGTACGTGAGAAACGAGCGGTCCGACGGGAGTGCGACCCGCACGACCGACACCCGGCCGGCCGGAAGGCGCCGGCCGTTTTCGCGGACCTCGATGTAGTCGGCAACCCAGATCCGGGCCGCGTCCGCGAGCAGCGGCGTCGCGCGGGCGATGTCGAGATAGCCGGGGCCACGAAGTGGGAACTCGACATCGCGGATCGATTCGACCGGTAGCCGGACGATGAGCCGGAGCCGCTCCGCCTCAGGCTTCACGAACACGAACACGCGGACGGACGGCGGGATCTCGTGCGCGAACGGCTGCGCGGGGAGCGCTACGAGGATCGCGAGCGCCAGCAGCGCCGCTCGCCAGAGTCGAGACGTCGTCATCGGGGACGAGTATACCGCGCGGGCACTCGGTTGTCATTCCGAGCACGGTTGGCGCAACTGTTCCCGCGCCACTGCTGTCAGACAGGCGCCCCGACCCGCCGACCCCATGCGCAACCTCGTCGACGACCTCCGCTTCGCGCGCCGGATGTACGCTCGCCGCCGCCGCTTCACCGCCTTGCTCGTCGCGACGATCGCCGTCGGCGTCGGCGCCGCAACATCGATCTTCTCGCTCGTCGACGTCGTCATCTGGAAGCAGCTCCCGTATCGTGACGCGAAGCGCCTCTACTGGATCGCGCGCACCGACACGAGCTGGCGCGCGAGCCCGGTCCTCGCGCGGGTCTGGGACAACCTCAGCCACTCCCTCGCCGACTATCGTCAGTGGGCATCCACGCAGCGATCGTTCGAGGAGACCGGGGCGTGGTTCGCGACGAACGCAGCGCTCACGACGCGCGACGGCGCGGAGCAGATCGTCGTCGCCCGCGCTACTGCCACGCTGGCGCCTCTCCTCGGCGTGCGCCTGCATCTCGGCCGGTGGTTTCTTTCCGGCGAAGACGATCGCGGCGGACCGCACATCGCCGTGCTGTCCTTCGAGTCGTGGCGCAATCGCTACGGCGCCGACTCCACTGTCATTGGGCGGAGCGTGACGCTGAACGGACAACCGGTCGAGGTGATCGGGGTCCTCCCGCCTCGATTTCAGATAGCGGGCGATACAGCGCGCATCGAGCTCTGGACTCCAGCCGGAGTGTCCGCCGGCGATTGGCAGCGCGGCAACTTCAACTTTCGTGTGTACGGTCGCCTTCGTGACAACATCTCGCCGGCGGCAGCGACCCGCGAAGCCGAGGCGCTCCTGACGGGGAATCAGTCCGACGGTGCCGTTGGGGTTCGACTCGAGCGCCTGCAGGACGAGACGACGAGGTCCGTGCGCGCGCCGCTCGTGATCCTCGTCGCCGCCGCAGCGCTCCTCCTCGTCATCGCCTGTGGCAACGTCGCCTCGCTGCTCGTGGGCGAGTCGGCATCGCGCGAGACGGAGATCGCGACGCGCATGTCACTTGGCGCAACGCGAGGACGTGTTGCGCGGCAGCTCGTGACCGAGCACCTCCTGCTCGCCATCGTGGGCGGAGCTGTCGGCTCGGCGCTCGCGGCGGGAGCTGTCCGAGTCCTCCGCTCCATGGCTCCGGCCGGAATCCCGCGCATCGAGACGGCGCACCTGGATTGGCGAGGCGTCGCCTTCGCGGTGTCGGTCACGCTCGTCACCGCGCTCGTGTTCTCGATCGGGCCGTTCGCGACGCTGCTTCGCGAGGGACAGTCCTCGGTGCTCCGCGCCGGATCGTCGCGAGTGACGAGGCAGCGGGGATGGATCGAGCGCGGGGGAGTGTTCGTCCAATGCGCACTCGTCGTGGTGCTGCTGGCAGGCGCTACCCTACTGGTGCGCACGCATCGCGAGCTCGTCGCCGTGGACGTCGGCTTTCGGGCCCAGAAGCTCCTCAGCGTCCGCCTTCGCTTTCTCCCGCCGGTGACTCGCTATCGCGACGTCGACTCGCGACGCGCGCTGCTGAACGAGCTCGCGACGCGTGTGGCAACGATCCCCGGCGTGGACCGAGCGGCAGCGGCGTATGCCGTGCCGTTTCAGGGCGTGAGCAGTACCGAGATTCATGTGTCGGGCAGCGTCGCGGTGGCGGAGCACGACCCCGTCGCAGGGACGTACGTGATCGCGTCGCCCGGGCTGTTCGAAACCATGGGCATTGCGCTGAGCGCGGGCCGGCTCTTCAGCGTGGTCGACGAAGCCCCGG
>DASURJ010001050.1:0-2515 GCA_036280115.1 Gemmatimonadaceae bacterium | reverse complement strand
CCAGCGCACTGGACCCCGAGCTCGTCGGCGACGTGCTCGAGGTGATGCGCAACCTCGCCCACGAGGGCATGACGATGATGGTCGTCACCCACGAGATGGGCTTCGCGCGCGAGGTCGGCGACAAGCTGGTGTTCATGGACGGCGGCGTGATCGTCGAGGAGGGCGACCCCGCCGAGGTGCTGGCCAACCCCCGGCATCAGCGGACGCAGACGTTCCTCTCGAAGGTGCTCTGACACCTCAAGGTTCCGCCAGCCGCGACCCAAGTCAGCGGAGCCGGATCACGTTCGTCTTCGCGAGCTTGTCGTGCAGTGCCTGCTTCTTGCCGTCCCACAACGGCCAGAGGTAGTTGACGAGCGGGTAGAGCCCGGCCACGGAGCTGATGATCGGCACCGCGCTGAGGGCGGCGTACCAGTTCTGACCGACCCAGCGCTTCACGATGGTCCCCCACGAAAGCGGGCCGGGCGTTTCCCGCAGCCGCACGCGCAGGCCAAGGGCGAGCTTGCCCGGCGTCGCGGCCTTCCACTTCAGGAACCCCCCGTTGTAGGCGAAGTTGACCGCCAGCCCGACCATGCTCAGCATCAGGAACGGCACCACCAGGTCGGTCAGCAGCGCGGTCTGCGAGGGGATCGTGCTGTCCCCCCGCTCCGTGGCGCGCATCACCTCGTCGAAGTAGTCGCCATAGGCGGTCGCGATCTCGCGTATCCACGGGAACCCGACGATGACCACGACCGGGGTCAGGATCAGCGAGTCGATGAGCAACGCCCCGACCCGCTGCCACCAGCCGGCGAGCGGCTCGCCGTCGGGCGTGGTGGCTCGAAACGCCGGGTAGGCAGCCGGGTAGGCAGCCGGGTAGGCGCCCATCGGCGGGTACCCCGATTGCGGCGCCGCGGCTCGGTGAACGTGCTCGGTCCACTGCGTGCCGTCCCAGTAACGCTGGCCCTTGGGCTCCGGCTGGCTCGGGTCGGGGTCGGGATACCACCCCGCGGGGATCTGCGTCATGGCCCGAATACTCGCACGCGCCTCCGCACCGACCTGCCGACGGGTGGCAGGCCGACGCCGCTCGACCCACCACCCTGCTCCGGGGCGAAGGCGGGGCGGAGACCAGTCGTGGGAGGTCCACACCCGCTGCGCGTCTGCGCTTGCGAGGGAGCCGTGCAGGCGCCACAATTGTGTACATGACCATCGAACCCCTGCGCGACGTCCGCAACCATTTCAGCGAGGTCGTCGACCGCGTCGAGCACGAGCACGAGCGCGTCACGGTTACGCGCAACGGGCGCCCGGTCGCCGTCATTATCAGCCCTGAGGACCTGGCAGAGCTCGAGGAAACTCTGGCTGTCCTCAGCGATCCACAGGCCCTGGCCGACATTCGTGAGGCCGATGTGGCTTATGCCGCCGGTGACGTCGTTCGTGGAGTCGATGACGTTCGCGGTCTGCGTTCGTGAGCGAACCCCGGTACGAGCTGGTCCTCACCCCACCCGCCGTTCGAGCCGTCCAGTCCGGACTGCCCGAGAGTGCAGCAGCGGCGGTCATCGAGTTCCTCACCGGAACCCTGGTCGAGAACCCGCATCGCGTCGGCAAGCAGCTGCGGGGGGATCTTGCCGGTATCCATTCCGCCCGGCGCGGGACCTACCGTGTCCTGTATCGGATCAACGAGCCGAAGCACGAGGTCGTGGTCCTACGCATCGACCACCGGGGAGATGTGCACCGACCCGAATGACCCCTCGTGCCGCTCCGCGTAGGGGACGCAATCGATCACGCAACCGTGCCGCCCCGCGCGGGATGCGGGATCAGCGACTCTCAGGCGTGCAGCGGAAAGCCGAGCATTGTGAGGGCGGTGTCGCCCTGCCAGTCGAGGACCGCCCGCATGAGGCGGCCTTGGTGTGCGCGGAGCGTGTAGACGCATGTGCGAGGTCGGGACAACAGACCACCCGCAAGGTCGCGTGGCGGCGGGAACGCAACCAAGAACCCACCCCCGGCCGGGCGTGGGTCAAGGGAAGCCGGTGAGTCCCGTATAGGGACACACCCAGTTAGCGCCGACGCTGCGCTCGCGACGTCAGAGGTTGCCGCGCGCCTCCTGCTCGCGCTCGATCGCCTCGAACAGGGCCTTGAAGTTGCCCTTCCCGAAGCCGAGCGAGCCGTGCCGCTCGATGAACTCGTAGAAGACCGTCGGCCGGTCACCCATCGGCTTGGTGAAGATCTGCAGCAGGTAGCCGTCCTCGTCACGGTCCACCAGGATGCGCCGCTTCTTGAGCTCCTCGATCGGCACCCGCACCTTGCCGATCCGCTCCCGCAGCTCGGGGTCGTCGTAGTAGGAGTCCGGGGTGTCGAGGAACTCGATGCCGTTGTCCCGCAGGATGTCGACCGTGCGCAGGATGTCGTTCGTCGCGAGGGCGATGTGCTGGCAGCCGGCACCGGAGTAGAACTCGAGGTACTCGTCGATCTGCGACTTCTTCTTCGCGATCGCCGGCTCGTTGAGGGGGAACTTCACGCGATGGTTGCCGCTGGCGACCACCTT
>DASURJ010001049.1:0-3099 GCA_036280115.1 Gemmatimonadaceae bacterium | reverse complement strand
CACGCACGCATCCATGTGCGCCAACGCCAGCATGGGGTGCGTCTCGTGGATCTCCTCGCACTTCCCATCCCGCCAGTAGTTCCGCTCGTAGATCGCCCTCACCTCGTCGCGCGTGATGTCCCGAACGGGGCGGGGAGGGAGCCCAGCCTTGGCGAGCCACGCGGAGAACACAGCCTGCGTGACGCCGAAGTTCGTGGCCCCACCGGGGTCGGCGGGATCGTTGACGTAGCCACCCTCTCGATCGAGGATGAACGCGAGGACGTAGTTAGGGAGTGGCATCGCCACCTCCCTTCCCGCGCAGCCGGTCGATGAGTGGCCCGGCCGCGGTGGCGATCTGCTTCACGAACGACGCGAGCTCGTCACCGAACCCCGCCATCGCAAGGAACACCACGCCCGTCACGCCCTCGATCCAGTGCAGCGACCGCGCGACCTCGACGCCGTTCAGGTGCCCCCACAGGTCGATGCCGAGCGCGGTGAGGCACACCACCCCGGACACGACCACCACGCTCCAGTAGAGGAGCGCCTTCCCCGCGGCGCTCACGGTGCACCCCGGCGAGTCGGCGGAGCAGCGGGCGGCGTTCTGAGAATCGGCGCGCAGAGGTCGGCGACTCGAGGATCCGTGCGCTGGTCCCGGACGCAGGCGAGGAAGTTCTGCAGGGCGATGCCGTACTCCATCGCCGAGAGGTCGCGCCGGAAGGCGGCGAGGGAGTCCGCGATGCTCTGCCGCTCGATCTGTGACCACGCCTCGTGCGAGTCCATGCGGACGTCGAGGGCCGCGACGGCTGCGGGCGCTCCCACGAACGTCATGACTCGCGTGGTCACGGCCGAGCAGGTCGAGGCCAGCATGGCCACGCCCGCCAGTGCGGTCACCGTTGGCGGGAGCCGGCGAAAGAGCCGGGTCCACCAGCGGAGGTCGTGGTGTGGCGTATATCCCGCGGCCGGCCGTGTCGTCGATCGCGTGGTCTCCATCGGCGCTACCCCCTTCTGCTGCGGTCCCGGAAACGGAAACGCGGCCAGAGCCCCCGGGATTCGGGAGTCCTGGCCGCGTTCAACGGCATACCTTGTCCGGCGCCGATCAGAGGGGCGCCTCTCCCCATAATCTACGACGAGGAACGCACTCTCGCCGCTACTTTCTTCCGCGCTCAGTGCACCCGGAATCCGGGAACGTCGTGTGTCCTGTTCCCTTGCTCCGGACTCAGGTCCGCCGTATCGTGATGCCCATGCGACCCCTCATCCTGCTGGCCCTCCTGGGCCTCGTGGCCTGCGGCAGCCCGACGGACAATGCCGTGAGCGATCACTACGATCTCCGCGAAGTCACCGGCACAGCGCCCGTAGGCGGCACCCCTGACGGCTGGCTCACCGTGTTCCACGACGGCCGCTTCCGGCTCGCGATGTGGAGCGAGGAGAACGAGGAGCCGCGCCAGGCCGACTTCACCGGCACGTACCTCGAGGCCGGCGACGTGCTGACGCTGACGGTGACGCGCTTCTGCACCGCGCACACCGGCACCGTGTCGACGTGTCCGGCCTCCCCTGTGGCAAGCCTCGCTGCGGTCCGATCGGGCAGCACGGTCACGGTCACGGCTGGCACCGCGTGGAGCGCTACGTTCGTGCGGAAGTAGAAGCGTCATGCGCAGGGGTCCGTGTAGTAGGTGATGCTCCCCTGTGTCGTGTCAAGCTGCTCGATCGACGCCCCGTCCGACTTGCGCCGGATCTGCACGCGATACTTCCGATATGCCGTCTCAGGCGCGGTCACGCCGCCGATGTTGCCACTGATCTCCGTGTCGTCGGTGTAGCTGCTCGAAGCCGTGGTCAGCCCATTGATGAGCACCGACCAGTTGTCGCCGGCCAGATTCGTCGCGCGCCAGATGCGCACCTCGAAGTTCACGTCATCGGAGCCGCTGGTGGTCCACGCAATCGAGTGCCGCCACGTGTGCGCCGCGCACAGGTCACCGTCCTCGATCTCCGTCCGCGTCGCGGTCAAGAGGTCCGGCGGCGACGGGATCGCCAGGGTCTCGTCGGTCGCCTCGTTCGACGCCGCGGCGTCGCCGTACTCGTTGAACGCCACCACGCGGTAGAAGTAGTCCGTCTCGTCCGTGAGCCCCGTGTCGGCGTAGCTCGCCACCGCGCCCACCGTGTCGATCAGCGACGTCTCGTCGACCGTGAATCCCGTCGCCAGCCCGCGATAGATGCGGACGCCCGTCGCGCCACTCGGGAGGGTCCATGCCAGGTCGATCGCGGTCGGCGAAACGGCCGTCGCGGTGAGGTCAGTGATCGCGGCCGGTGGCGGTGGCGGCGGTGGCACGAGCTCGAGCAGCACCTCGCGCCACGCGCAGTCGAGCTCCCCGAGCGCCATCACCTGCGCGAGCACGGTCGCCAGCCCGCGCCGGCCGGTGATGAGCGAGGGGAGCCAGGGGAGGGTCACCGACACGAACGACCCCGCGCGCACCGCTGGCGTCCCGGACCGCATGACGGCCATCCCGAACGCTGGCGCGCCGTTCAGGTAGCGGTTCCGCACGTGCTGGTCGCGGAGCTCGGCGACAACGTGCCCCGTCTCCGCCGTGATGTCGTCGTCCAGCGGTTCGGAGTCCGGCTGCCCGATCGCCCGGAACGCCCGGCCGTCGATCTCGAGTACCTGCTCCCCGTGCCTGGTAATCGAGTCCTCGTTCCGGTACTCCAGCTTGATCTCGCGCGCGGCGAGCCCGTCGCCCGTCGTCTCCTCGCTCCCGCTCGGCACGTAGTCGCGCCAGTACGTGAACCGGAGAACATTGATCACGCGCGCGCCCGCGCCCCAACTCGGCCGGGGCTCGGCGATCGTGGCCGTGATCTCTGGCAGCCCTGCCATCGACGACGGCGGGATCTGCGACACCGGACTGACGCGGCCCTCGGAGTCCAGCGCGGGGGCGTAGCCGTGCGGCGTGTAGATGTGCTTCTCGAGGAAGTCGCGGAGATCCTCGGCCGGCTCCGTCTCGCGGATCCGGACGGGCGTGGTCATGGCGAGGACCGCAGTTGAGTCGTAGCGGATGCCGGTCGGCACGAGTGCGCCGGCGTCGCTGCGCGGCGAGTAGACGCCGTCGTAGGCGTTTTTCGTGAACTCGCCCG
>DASURJ010001048.1:0-10864 GCA_036280115.1 Gemmatimonadaceae bacterium | reverse complement strand
AGTGGATGTACTGGTCGGGATTGTTCGTGAAGGTGATGGCGGGTACGCCGGCGTCGAGAAACGACTGATGGTCGGAATCGCCGAAGTACCAGACCGACTGCGCGTTGTAGCGATGCCGCGTCCCGTTGTGCGCGAGATGCGGCTTCGGGTAGAGCCCGTAGCCGTTTCGGTACTGCGTGATGTTCGACGTGTTCGCCGCGACCATGTACTCGACGGTCGCCTCCATCACGTCGTTCAGAAAGTGGAAGGTCGACGCCGGCAACCGCGTCACGTCCTGCGTGCGCATGACGCCAACGGCCTGGTCGGCGCCCACCATGTCCTGGTTGATGTTCACCCAGAGCGTGTCGAGCACGCGCGGGTGCGCCGCGAAGTACTGGCGCTGCGCATCGTTTTCCGTCGTCCACCAGAAGCGAATATTCCGCCGGGGCCGAGGTATCGTGCCGTCGGCGAGGAGCTTCGCGAGCGCACGCCCGACCTCCCGCAGGCTCGCGCATCCGCTGGCATCGTCGTTCGCGGAGTGCTGTTCCTCCTGAAGGTGGGCGCTCAATATGACGTCCTGGCCTGACGTAGGATCGGTGCCGGGAATGAACGCCTCGACCAGCGGCATCCATGGCTGCGCGTGTTCGCGAGAGCCCAGCTCCGATCGAACGACAGCACGCACGCGCACGGGCTCTCGTGACGATGCGAGCCGGTTCCGCAGCGCTATCCCCTCACGCAGCGAGAGGATGAACGCGAAGGTCGGGTCCTTTCCGTCGACCTGCCGGGTGGACAGCGTGAGCCACGGGATCTGGTCGGGCTGGTCGACGCCGAAGCTCAGGTACCCTCGGGACGGCGTGTACGGGTCCGGGTACCAGACGACACCTAACGCGCCACGTCGCTGCACGGCCTCGGCCATCACGCCGTTCAGATCGCCCGTGGTGAGGACGATCTTGCCGGTCACGCTCGTCGCGCCGAGGACGCTGTCGGTGCCCGGGCCGATGTCGATCAGCTCGGCGGTGACGTCGGCGGGGCGGCTTCGATCGGCCAGGTGGATGCGGTTCTGAATGGCGCTTGCGATGCGCTCGGGTTTCGCACCAACGATCCAGAGGTCGGACGTGCCCGGGTTCCAGGGCTGGCGGAACGACGGCAGCTCGATGTAGCGCACCCGCGCCAGGCCGAACGCGTTCGCCATGCGCTCCACGTAGCGTGCAGCGACTCCCAGCGTGTCGGAGCCCTGCGGCCGGTGATAGCTCGTGAGCACGCGCACGTGGTCGTACGCGGCGTCCCCCGAGATCTCGCCACTCAGCACCGCGACGGCCGTCGAGTCGAGGAGCGGGTAGCGCTGTGCCTGAGCGGTGCCGGATGCGAGAGCCAGCGTGGCTCCGTACGCGGCCAGGCGGCGAGCCACGCGCGGCGCTCCGAAGCGCGACACGTTATCGGCGCTGGTCGGGGAGCCGCGCCGTCACGCGTCCCGAGTCGTCGAGAAACTCGAGATGCGGTGCACCTAACGAATCGACGCGCAGAAGGAGGCGAGGACGTCCCATGGGGTCCGACAGCCGCAGCACGGACGACTTGCTGCGGTCGCGACCGAGCCACACGCGCTGCGCGTTCGCGACGACGCCGTCCTGGATCGGCCGGCGCAGGCGTGCCAGCGCCGCGGTCTTCGCCGGCCCGTCGGGCATGCGGTTGACCGAGTCGAGCTCCGCCGCGAACTCGTTGATCGGCTTGCTCCATCGGTCGCGAAACTCGAGCCCGGCCTGGCGGTCACCGTTGTTGTCCGAGTAATTCAGCACGACGATCTGGTCCTGATCGAACTGATCGAATGCCATGTGGGTGCCGGCCTGGTACGTGCCGTCGGGCGCCCGCCGGCCTCGAAGCGTCAGGCCGCCGTTCTCCGTCCCCTCGTCATTGAAGAAGATGATTCCGGGCCGAGTCCCGCCCGGGTAGCCGAACGGCTTGCCCTTGTAGATCGGCCCGATCGACCGCGGCCGATTCGAGATGACCATGCGGAGGTTGCCATCGGGCTCGACGATGTTGATGCGCTCCACGTCGATCTCGGTGAACTTCTGCTTCTGCGGCTGGCGCACGAACGCGGTCGCGGCCATGAACAGGATCACGGTCGTCGAGCCGATCGCGTAGCGCTTGAGGAAGCGGATGTCTCTGTCTCGCGTGTCCATTGGCTCCCTTCGTCATTCCGAGCGTCAGGGAGGAATCGCACCCGTCCCCGGAGAGGGAACCGCCCTGCCAGCACCGATGCGATTCCACGCTTCGCTCGGAATGACACCCTTCGTCAGAAGTTTGGATTGTTCGCCTTCTCGGCGAACGGAATCGGCAGGCACTCCAGCTCGAGGAAGTTCCCGAGCTCCGGCTTGTAGAACGGTGAGCCGGCGGCAGGCAGCAGCGCCGCCGCGGTGGGGTTGCGGAGAATGTCGCCCAGGTGCTTGCCCTCGAGCCAGAAGTCGCGCGCGCGCTGATCCATCAGCTCCGCGAGGACCTCCGCGGTGCTCGTGCCCCCGAACGCCGCCTGGCCGCCGGCAGCGCGACGCTCGGCGATCAGCTCGAGCGCCGGCGCCGTGGTACCGTCGATCTCGAGCTGCGCCTCCGCCGCGATGTAGCGCGCCTCGAGCCCCGACGCAATGCGAATCGGCGCCGTGAAGCCTGCATACTTCGTCTGCCGGAAGAGACGGTTTCGGCCGTCCTGCGCGTTGATGCCGGCATCGACGAACGTGACGCGCGGGTCAGCCAGGTCCCGGTACGGGCCGGCAACGATCTGCGTCGTTGCGGACGACGTGATGAACACGCCATTGGCAAGGCGCGCGCGTGCCTGTGGGTCGTCGACGTGGGTCGTCGTCGCCACGAACGTCGGAGGCACGGCATTCGCCGCCGCGAGCGCGTTCGCGTTGTCACCCTTCTGGAGGTACGCACGGGCGAGCCCGACTCGCGCGGTGTTGACGATCCGCGCCGCCTCGGCACCGCTCAAGTCTTCGGCGATCGCGATCGCCTGCTGGAGCCGGACGATGGCCGAATCCATCATCTGCGTGGGCGTCAGCGCCGGGCCCACGTGCAGCACTCCCTCGCAGAAGATCTCGCCCAACAATTCGACAGCGAGCCCCGCCCAGAGGGACGAGCGCGCCGCCGCGATGTCGGTGTCGAACGTCGGCGAGCCCCGCAGGACCTCGACGACCTGGTCGTTCGTGCCGATGACCGTCTGCATCGGCGCCCAGAACTGGCCGCTCAGGTCGACGTTCGTGTCGACAATGACGTGGCGGGCGATGTCGTTGGTCTCGTTCCGGACCGCGCCGCTCCACGTCTCGTTGGAGTAGTTCGCGGTCGCGTTGATGAAGCCGCCCAGCGACTGGTAAAAGTTCTGCTGAGCGGAGAGCGAGAAGACGCGTGCGTCGGCGATCGGGTCGATCGTGGACGCGTCAATGACGCTCGGGTCGGTGACATCGGTGTCGCAGCCGGCGAGTGTCGCCATCACAACCCCAGCGACCGCAACCCGGCGCATCGAGAGAGGCATATCGCGCATTGTCCGAGTCCTCAGAACTGGAGGTTGAGCCTGACGACGAACCGGCGGCTCGGTGGAGTGGTGAATACGTCGGCGTTGAAGAGCTGATTCAAGCCGGCCGACGTCGTTCCGAGGCCGAGGACTTCGGGATCGTCGCCTTCGTAGTCGGACTTCCAGAGTGCGAGGTTGCGCCCTCCGAGCGTGAGCGATGCGCTCGAGACGCGTGCGGCGCTCAGCACGGACCGCGGCAGCATGAACGTCACGCTGACTTCGCGCAGCCGGAGGTGGTCGGCCTTCTGCATGTATGGCGACTTCACGTTGGCAACACCCACCGGTGCGCCGCTCGTCTCGCCGAAGTACGGCCCCATGTGCTCGAGCCGCTCCTCGGGCGAATAACCGCCGTTCTCAGCGGGGTTCACGACCTCGAACGAGTTCTGGCGACCGCGATCGCGGTTCTCCTGGTTCACGTTGTAGGCGTAGTGCCCCGTCTTTGCCTCGAGCTGCGTGTAGACGCGGACGTTGCGGAACAGCGTGAAGGTGTTCGTGAAGTTCGCCTGAAACGTCGGCAGCTGGTTGCCAATGAACTCGGCGGTGTCGGACGTGATGGTACGGTTCGCGGCCGCGTCGACCCGGCGAACCTTGTGCGCCCAGAACGCGCCGACCTGACGGCCTTCGGTGAAGGCCCGGAAGTTGTTGATGAACGTGCCGACGGTGCCCAGCTCGAGGATTTCGTTATGCAGTGTGCTGCCGTTGAACGCCGCGTCCCAGGCGAAGTTCGCGGTGCGCAGCGGGCTCGCGCGAAGCAGGAACTCGAAGCCCGAGTTCTCGACCTCGCCGATGTTGGCGATGCTGCCGCCGAAACCGGACGACGGCGCCGTGGGGACGGCGACGATGAGGTCGTCGCTCAGCTTGTGGAAGTACGTGAGCTCGAGCCCGAGCCGGTCGTCGAGGAATCCCGCGTCGAAGCCGGCCTCGAACTCCTTCCCGCGCTCGGGTTTGAGGTCGGCATTTCCGGGATCGCCGGGCGACACGCCCAGCTCGACCGCGCCCGCCTCGTTCACGAACTTGCTCGGCACGTACGTCTGCGCGGCGCCCGAGGAGGGTGACCGGCCGGTCGTGCCGTAGGCGGCGCGCAGCCGGAACGTAGGAATCGCCGACGCGAGCCCCTGCCAGAACGGCTCCTCGGAGATCACGTACGACGCGCCGAACTTTGGGAGGTAGAAGGTGCCGACCTCGGATCCGAAGGCGGAGTTGCGATCGGCTCGGAGGCCGACTTGAAGGAAGAGGCGGTCGTTCAGGCCGACCTGCTCCTGCACGAACCACCCGATCGATTTCGACGCGCCGTAGCCCTGTCCGATGGTGCTCACGGTCGCGTTCGTGACCAACGACGCCTCGTTGGATATCAACCCCTGGCCCGCGCCGCTCAAACGGTCGCTCGACCGGTTGATGTACTGGCTGCCGAAGGACAGGTCCGAGGAGAACTGCTTGTTCGTGCCGAACTCCGCCCGGATGTTGCCGAGGTAGTCGACGGTGTAGAGCCGATCGTTCACGCGCGTCGTCGAGAGCTGATTCCCGTACGTGGGGATGGTGGGGTACCACCCGAAGCTGTTCTTCGGGAAGAGCTCGAACCCGTCGGCCTGGGTGAGGTCGGCACCTAACGTGACGCGGTTCGTGAGCCACGAGAACGGCGCGTAGCGCACCTGGACGGACGGCATCGCTCGCATGGCGTTGCTTCGTGTGGTGATCGATGACATCGCCTCGAGCGTCGCGTTGCCGAGCAGGGTACCACCCGTGAGCGCGCCGTTCGGCCCTTCGCCCACCGTTCGCGGACTGCCGAACGCGCTCTCGACGTAGTAGCCGTACGTGTCCTGGTCGTTTCGCGGCAGGTCGTACCGGTTGCGAGTGAGCGCGAAATTGAGGTCGAAGGTCATCCGCGAGTTCGGGGTGAACGTGAAGCTCCCGCGCCCGCTCCGCTGTTTGAGCGTGTTGTTGAGGGTCGTGCCCTGCTCGTTCGTCACGCCGGCCGATGCGTAGAATCCGTACGTATCGCCGCCGCCACGTACGCTGTACTGTCCCGACCCCATCCACCCATCCCGGAACAGGTTCATGCGCTCGGCCGGGTTGTCGGAGATGATCGTGCCGAGCTGCTGGCCGCGGCACAGCGGATTCGGGCTATTCGCGGCGATCAGCGCGCTCGTGTTGCAGGTCGCGTAGTTCGTCGGGACGGTGAAGTTCGGGTCGATCTGGTCGTACTCGACCGTGAGATCCTGCGTGAATCCGCGGGAGCCGACGCGTCCCTTCTTGGTGATGATCTGGATGACGCCGGCCGAGGCATCTGCGCCGTACAGCGTGGCCGCGGCCGGGCCCTTCACGATCTCGATACTCTCGATGTCATTCGGGTTGAGGTCGTTCATCGCGCTCGGCGCCTGGCCGCTCGTCGCGGAACCCGAGCCGCTGACGTTGAACAGACCGCGGAACCCGCCGTCGACGCGCACGCCGTCGATGAATACGAGGGGCTGGTTCGAGAGCGAGATCGACGCGGCGCCGCGAACGAGAATGCGGGTCGCGCTTCCGGTCGTGCCGGACCCGTCGGTGACAACGACGCCGGGAACGCGCGCGCCGAGGAGCTGCGTTACCGACGTCACCGGCGCCTCGCGCACGACTTCCGACGCGTCGATCGTCGAGACGACGGCAGCCTGCGCGCGTCGCTCCTGATTGCCTGCGGTCCCGGTGACGACGACCTGCTCGAGGGAGACGGCCTGGGTGGAGAGCGTGACATTGACGTCGACGCGGCCGGGCGCGAGGGTGAACGGCACCGCGGCGGGGCGATACCCGAGGCGCGTGACGCGCAGCGTGTCCGACCGTGCGACGAAGAGGTTGGGCGGCACCGGAATGCGATAGACGCCGGCGTCGTTCGTCGTAGCACTGAGCCGGAGGCTCGGGATGGTGACGATCGCACCGGCGATGGGGCTGCCGGCGTCACTCGTGACGCGGCCGGTGACCGTCGTCGAGTCGACGCGTTGCTGCGGGGCGGGCATCACGATGCCAAGAGCGCCGGGCGCCTCGGGTGCGATTGCGCTTTCGCCGGCGGCGGTCACGATGCCATCGAGCGCCGCGGAGCGTGTGGTCGGCACGACGAGGATCTGGCCGTTCGCCTCGCGGAAGGTGAACGGGACCGTGGCGAGGAGCTGCCGGAGTGCCTGTGCGACGCTGATGTCGTGGCAGTCGCAGCGGAGCGAGCGATCGCGCGGGAGCATGCTCGGGCTGAACGCGAGGGGGACGCCGGAGCGCCGCTCGAGCTCGCCGAGGGCGTCGGCGAGTGACACGTCGCGGACGTCGAGGCGTGCGGGCCGATCGAGCGCGGCCGTCCCGGGGGCGTGGACCGGGGCGGCCTGAGCGGTGGCAGCGCCGCCAGTGACGGGGCTCAGGGTGCCGGTGGCCGCGGCGATGAACGCCAGGACCGGCGCGAGCCACGCGGGTCGCGGGCGTACGGACGGTGTCGTGCTCATAGCAGGTTCCTCGAGGGATCACTGGTCACGCGGACCGCCTAACGGGAACGACCGGCTGCGCGGGACGGACGGTTCGCCCCATTATGTACGGACAAACTTGGCCCATATGTACGGACAAGTCACCGCGGGGTCAAGCACCGGGTCGGGTGCGGCCGATTGGCGGGCCGGGCGGCGGCCCCGAGCAAGGGCCCTACGCCCCTCTAGCGGGAGGAGGGCGATTCCTCGACTGCGCCGCTGGCGGCTTCGCTCGGAATGAGAGCGGGCGAGCGGTCAGGACCGAACGAGACTCGTCGTGTAGGTGAAGCGCTCGCCCGGGTGAATCGCGTTCGAGAGCTCGATGAGCCGTCCGCGCTCGTCGTAATACCGGCGGATCGCGCGAAGCGCCGGCCCGCCATCCGCGGCCCGCAGCAGCTTCGCCTGACGCTTCCCGAGCCGTACCGCCTGAATGCTCTGCTCGATCCGCGCGATCCGGATCCCGTACACCCGCTCGAGCATCGCCGAGATCGGCCCCGTCAGCTCCCGCAGGTTCTTCTCGAGGTCCGGCAAGCGGAGGTCGAGATACGCCGTCGTCATGCAGACCGGGCGCACGTCCCCGGGAACCGCGCGCAGGCTGTTCACGCGAAGCCAGGGTGCCCCTTCCCGACTCTCCAGCATCGCCGCGAGCCCCGCATCACACACCACCCGCTTCGCCTCGAGAATCGACAGCTGCGTCTCCTCGGCGTACTGCAGGAAGTCAGCGATCGAGTTGGTCGGTTGGTGATAGCTCGGCTTCGGCGTTCGCGCCACGACCTCCGTGCCCACGCGACGCCGCCGAGCGATCAGCCCGGCGTCGCGGAGTTGACGCAGCGCTTCGCGCACCGTGTGCCGGCTGATGCCATACTGCCGGCAAAGCTCCATTTCGGTGGGCAGGTTCGCGCCGACCGGGTACTTCCCGGCGCCGATGCGCTTCGTGAGGTCGTCGGCCACGCGCTGATAGCGTGGCGTTGGTGCCGCGCGGCGCCCGGCGCCGTTCCTAGACGACGCCATGGCCCGCATGCCCCTCGTGATGGAGGATCTTCGACAGGAACTCGCGCGCGCGGTCGGTGTGCGGCTCGGTAAAGAACGCGTCCGTGTCCCGGTCCTCGAGAATGCGGCCGGCGTCCATGAACAGGACGCGGTCCGCGACGCGCCGCGCGAACGCCATTTCGTGCGTGACCACCATCATCGTCATCCCGTCGTCGGCCAGCCCGACCATCACGTCGAGCACCTCGTTGATCATCTCCGGATCGAGTGCCGACGTCGGCTCATCGAACAGCATCGCGACCGGGTCCATGGCCAGCGCACGCGCGATCGCGACGCGCTGTTGCTGCCCGCCGGACAGCGCCGCCGGATATTTCGTGGCCTGGTCGGCCAGCCCCACCCGCTCGAGGAGCGCCATTGACCGCTCCGTGGCGACCCGACGGTCTCGTCGCAATACCTCGACCTGTGCCAGGTCGAGGTTCTCGAGAACGGTGCGGTGCGGGAACAGCTCGAAGCTCTGAAACACCATGCCGATGCGCGAGCGCAACCGGGCGAGATTCGTGTTCGGCGCCGTGACGACGACGCCGTCCACGACGATGGTCCCACTGTCCACGCGCTCGAGCCCATTCACGCAGCGAATGAGCGTGCTCTTCCCCGACCCGGATGGCCCGCACACGACAACGACGGACCCCTTCGCCACCGACGTCGTACAGCCGTCGAGCGCGCGAAAGGTGCCGTACGACTTCGTGACGTCGCGGATCTCGATCATGGCGTGTGAGTCGTGGGAAACTCGTCGCGGGTGGTGCACATGGTCCGCCGAGCGCATCAGCATTGGCCGACACGCACGCCATGTCAAGACGACCGAGAGAAATCACGCGGGCGAGTGGTACATTATGAGCGTCGCGCGCGTGATGCTTGGGAATCCCCGTGACAGCGGCCGATGAGGATTCCTCGGCATCCCGGCAGAGGGCTGGAGTCCCTCTACCGGGATGCCGGAGATTCCTCGCTTCGCTCGGAATGACACTACGACCATGCAACTCCTCCACCGGACGAAACTCGTTCCTCTCGCTCTTGTGGCGCTCGCGACGTCCCTCGACGCGCAGACGCCCGCCGAGCGCAACGTCCTGGTCCGCGCCGGCCGGCTCATCGACGTCGTCTCCGACGGAGCGAAGAGCGACCAGGGCATCCTCATTACGGGCGACCGCATAACGCGTGTCGGGCCGTACGCCGAGGTCGCTGCGGGAGCCGGGAACGCCGAACGCATCGACCTCTCGCGCTACACCGTGCTGCCCGGTCTCATCGACGCGCACACGCACGTGTTCCTCGACGGCACCGACTACGCGAACCAGATGCTGCGGCAGTCGATCCCGTATCGCACGATCCAGGCGGTGACCGCCGCGCGCGCGGCACTGGACTACGGCTTCACGACCATCCGCGACCTCGAGACCGAAGGGGCAATGTACGCGGACGTCGACGTGAAGACGGCGGTCGAGCGCGGCGTCATCCCGGGACCTCGCATGCAGGTGGCGACCCGCGCGCTCGCGCCCACCGGCATGTATCCGCTCTCGGGCTACTCGTGGGAGCTGCAGGTCCCGGCGGGCGTGCAGATCGTAGACGGCGCGGACAACCTGCGGCGCGCGGTGCGCGAACAGGTGAAATACGGCGCCGACTGGATCAAGCTCTACGCGGACCGCAACTCGTACGTCGGCGACGACGGCCGCCTGCACAGCTGGCTGAACTGGACCGAGGAGGAGCTCCAGGCCATCGTCGACGAGACGAAGCGACTCGGCAAGAAGGTCTCCGCGCACGCGACCGGCTGGGAGGGGATCGATGCGGCGCTGCGCGCGGGGGTGCACTCCATCGAGCACGGCGACGGCCTAACGCCTGACCTCATGGACCGGATGGTCAAGCAGCGCGTCTACTGGTGCCCGACGATTTTCGTCGGCGCGCGTCCGCTCACGGGACGCCCACCGCTTCGCGCCACGATGGCGGAGCTCAAGCGGAAGGCCCTGGGCGAAGCGGTACGCCGCGGGATGGCGGACTTCATTGCATTCGGGACGGACGCGGGTGGCTTTGCGTGGACGGAGAACCCGGCACAGGAGTTCGGGTACCTCGTGCGCTACGGCATGTCGGCGCCGCAAGCCATTCGTACGGCTACGACGAACGCGGCGCGTCTCCTCGGTGTCGACAAGGACCTCGGTGGGGTGGCAGCGGGGAAGGTCGCCGACCTCGTCGCGGTCGAGGGAGATCCGCTTGCAGACGTAACGGCCCTCACGCGAGCCAGGTGGGTCATGAAGGGCGGCATTGTCCAACAAGCGCGTTGATACGGCGCAGAGCTGGCAGGCCAGCTGGTAGCTGGCAGGCTGCTAGCTGCAGCTCCGAGCTGGAAGGCTCCTGACAGCGGCTGGCAGCTGCCTGCAACCGGCAACTGACAGCAACCGGCAACTGACAGCAACCGGCACTGACAGCAACAGGCACTGCGTTAGGTGCGTTAGGGGTCAGAGTCCTAACGCATCGTTTCGTCTCGTCGCGCCATCGGGCGGACGCGGAGGCAGCGGCGGATGCGGAAAAGCCGCGGCGAACGGCTCGCGCCCTTCCAGTCCGGTGCGCCGCGGCCGGTCGGAACGGCGATGACGCGGATGACGCGGAACCGGCCGGATGAGGGGACGCGTCTCGCGCCGGGTCCAGCATCCAGAAGCGGGGGAACGGATGAGGGGGATGAGGGGATGAGCGACATCATCCTGAGTGACTGAAAGCTCCGCTCGCCGGAACGTGACTGAAGGGGGAGCGGCCGCTCGGGACGCCACTCACCCTGAGAGCAGTTCCCCATCAGTTACGGCCCCGGCGCGAGGGCGCGTGAGTGCTGAGG
>DASURJ010001047.1:0-11540 GCA_036280115.1 Gemmatimonadaceae bacterium | reverse complement strand
CCCGCGTCGGCCGAGGATTGGACGCTCGAGCGGCGTCGGTCCGTGCTCGTTCACGAGCTCGCGCACGTGCGTCGTCGCGACCTCGTGACGAACGCGGTGGTGCAGCTCGCATGTGCCGTCTACTGGTTCCATCCACTCGTCAGGCTCGCTGCCCGGCGCGTGCGCATCGAGGCGGAGCGCGCGTGCGACGCGCTCGTCGTGGCTGCTGGAACGCGCGCGTCCGATTACGCGAGCGACCTCCTGGAGATCGCGCGTACGATGCGCTCATCGGCCACCGCCGCGGTGGCGCTGGCGGTCGCTCGCCGGTCCGACTTCGAGGGACGACTCCTCGCGATTCTCGCGCCGGATTGCGGACGCAACCTGCTCACGGCGGCGCGCGCGTCACTCATCGCACTCTCGTTCGCCGCACCGGCTGTTGCGATCGCGGCTGCCGTCCCCGCGACTCGCGTCGCACCGAATGGCGACGCGGCCACGCACGCTGCTCGTGAGGTCACCGGATCCACCGACACCGGTGCCGCCGAAGTCGAGCCGGTGGAGCGAGTCGCCATCGTCGCGCCGCCGGCCAGCGCGAGCACGACGTCTCAGGGCGTGGCACCACCACAAGCACGCGGCAGCGACACCGCGGTTCCAGCGCTCCTTTCGGTCGTGAACGATGAGAGCGCTGCCGTGCGGCTCGCCGCCGTTCAGGCACTCGGACAGCAGGGTGACCCGCGCGCCATCGATGCCCTCGTGCAGGCGTTGCGAAACGACACCGATACGCGCGTGCGGGAAGCGGCGGCCGAAGCGCTCGGCGAGATCCACAGCCCGCGCGCTGTCCCGGGGCTCATGGCGGCCCTCGGGTCGGAGAAGGACGCCGCGGTGCGCGCGAAGATCGCCTGGGCGCTCGGCGAGATCGACGATCCGCGCGCGTTGGAAGCCCTTGGCAGAGCCGTGCGCGATCCGGAAGCGCGGGTGAGACGTGAGGTGGTGTGGGCGCTCGGAGAGCTCGAGAGTCCCGCCGCGGTACCCATGCTGATTCCGGCGCTTCGCGACTCGGACGCCGAGACGCGGCAGCGCGCCGCCGAAGCACTCGGCCACCTCGAGAGCCCGGACGCGATCGACGCATTGAGCGCGGCAACGAAGGACGCTGAAGCGGAGGTTCGAAGGCACGCGGTCTCGGCCCTTGGCGAGATCGGTGACAGGCGTGCGTTGGCGGCGCTATCGGCGGCCGTGCGCGACTCGGAAGTCGACGTGCGACGCGAGGCGATCTCGGCCATCGGCAACCTCGAGGAGCTGGACTCGGCGCCGCCGGCGCTCCTGGCGGCGGTCCGCGACGAGGACCGCGACGTTCGGCGGGCAGCGGCCGAAGCGCTCGGGCACATGGAGGACGAGGCGGCGGTGCCCGCATTGATCTCGTTGACGCGTGACGCGAATGCCGACGTGAAGCGGGCGGCCGTGGAGGCGCTGGCGGAGATTGGAGGCGCCCAGGCGATCCAGGTGATGGCGGCGCTGCTCAAGGACGAGGATCCGGAAATCCGCAAGCTGGCGGCCCAGGCACTGGGCAAGAGCCGTTAGGCACGCACCGCGTACGGCCGACGAATGGGGGTCTTGTGAGACGTGCGATCGGACGACCAGGGTGGCTGCTCGTGTCGGGCGGTGCTGCGGTGACCGCCGCATGGATCGGGCTGATGTTGGGTGACGCGGAGGCCCGTGCGCGGCACGTGTTCCTGCCGCCCCCGGGCGCGCGGGGGGCGCAGGCCTCGTCCGGCGAGCGCGGCGTCGATTCGGCCCGCGTCGACGAGCTCCTGCGGGCCGCGCGTGGCGCGAACGCCGTCATGTGCGAGATGGCCGCGACCACCGTCGATGGGCGATCCGGCTGGTGGTCGCACCTCGATGCCAGCTTCAGGGCTGGCGGGTCCAGCGATGCCGCTGCTCGCGACGTCATGGCGTGGATTCGCCACGAGCAGGTCGACGCGGCGGCGGTGCCGTTGCTGCGCGCGGCGCTCGCGGACCCAGACTGGTGTGTGCGCCGCGTCGCGGCGCCATTGCTCGCGCGCGTCGACGCTGAACCCGCCAGGCAGGCCATGCTCGCGGCGCTCGAGGCGACGGACGCGGTCACGCGTGAGATGGGCGCACTGGCGCTGGGCTTCGACGAGGACCCGCGCTCGATTCCGCCGCTCGTGGCGCGACTGCGCGACGACGCGCCGCGCGTGCGTGCGACGGCCGCGTGGGCGTTAGGCGAGATCGAGAACCGCCAGGCGGTTCGCCCGCTCATCGACGCCCTCCGGGATTCGGATGCCCTGGTGCGCGAGAGCGCGGCCAGAGCGCTCGGGCAGGTGGAGGACGCAGCGGCGGTTCCGGCGCTCACCGACCTGCTCACGTCGGACGGTGAGGCACCCGTCCGGCGCGTGGCGGCGTGGGCGCTCGGCGAGATCGTCGGCTGAGCGGCTACCAGACCCCCGTTTCTCCCGGCCGTAGCCAAGCCGCGTCAGCTTGGCGAGAACAGACAGCGCGCCCGACCAATGTCGGGACTGGACCGGAATTCTCGTAATCGGAGGTGAGAGCGCAGGATCGACCGGGTGCCGGGCGCGAGTCTCATCAGCCGCCGGGCGCCCCATCACCCTGAGTGCACTGGTCTGGACTCGCCCGCCAGCCAGGGGGACACGATGGAGACATCGAATCCACGTCGTCGCATCGCGGCGACGTTTCTCGTGGCGCTTGCCGCGGCATGCAGCGGCGACGACGCTACCGGCCCTCAGGTCGGCACGCTTCGAGTCCTGGCCCCAACGACAGGCGGAGATTTCGACGTCGACGGGTACGAGATCGTGGTGAGCGGCCTCGAAGGGCAAACGATGATCTTCGCGAACGGAGCGGCGCTGGTCCGCAACGTCAGCGCGGGCACCCATATGGTGTCGCTGACGAAGCTCGCCCCGAACTGTATGGTGAGCGGCATCCATCCACGGTCGGTAGACGTGACCGCCGGCGCGACGGTGGAGGTCACGTTCGAGGTCGTGTGCAGCGCGACGGGCATTGTGGTCACGACACGCACCACCGGGATAGACGTGCCGCTCAACTATGAGGTCTCGGTGGCCGGCGTATCTCCGCGCTCCATCGGACCCAATGACTCGGTCTTCGTAGGCCACCTGGCGCCGGGGACATATGCGACCGCAATCGTCTTTCCGAACGCGAACTGCAGTGCCGCGGGTGAGCATCAGGTCACGGCGCAGGTTTTCGCCGACAGCATCGCCCGCGTGCGCTTCGACGTCACCTGCGCAGCGCTGACGCGCCTGGAACGGATCGCCTTCGTCATCGACACGCTCAGGGGCGGTGTGCGGACCAGGACAATCGCTCTGGTGAACGCGGATGGCTCGGGTTTCGTGAGCGTTGGAGCCGGCGACTTTCCCGCCTGGTCGCCGGACGGGACCCGAATCGTGTACTCCACGACACAGTGTGGGCACGACTTCTACTACTACTACGTCTCCTGCCACGGCGGTCTCGTCGTGCTCGATCCGGAGCTCCGGTCTGCCACTTCGCTCGACGAGGCGGCCCACGGCTTCACCGCGTCGTGGGCCCCGAGCGGTGACGCGATCGCCTTCTCCCGATGGCGCGACATCGGCTTCACACCCGACCACCTCTACACGGTGGGGCTCGACGGATCGCCCCGCATCGAACGGAGGCTCGGCGTCAGCGCGCTCACGGATCCGGCGTGGTCGCCCGATGGTCGTCGCATCGCATTCGCCTGCTATTCGGGCGACCTGCTTCCTTCGCTCGGAAACCCGGGCTGGGACATCTGCGTCGCCGACAGTGATGGTACGGAGTACGGCCGCCTAACGAACGACCCGGCCCTGGAGCTCGACCCGGCGTGGAGCCCCGACGGCACTCGACTCGCGTTCACTCGGGGCGCGGAAATCGTCGTGGTGACGGTCGGCGACAATGCCGTCACGACACT
Organism: Gemmatimonadaceae bacterium; assembly: GCA_036280115.1. Classification (GTDB taxonomy): domain Bacteria; phylum Gemmatimonadota; class Gemmatimonadetes; order Gemmatimonadales; family Gemmatimonadaceae; genus JAJKIV01. The sequence continues at coordinate 7,612 of DASURJ010001047.1, read as the reverse complement.
GACCAACGGGCGAGACCCGGCATGGTCGCGGGACGGTTCGAAGTTGGTATTCGTCGGCAACGACGGCCTCTTTACCGTCAACGCTGACGGGTCCAACCGAACGCGACTCACGACGGGGGCGCACTACGCGCCTGCCTGGCGGCCGTAGCGGTCACTGCCTCGCCGCCGCGACGGCCTCCTGGCCCCGCGACGCATGGCTCGCCGACGCCCGGTGAAGGAATCGCTCACCGGATACACGCCGGGCGCTGAGCCTTCGTCTTTGGACGGATTTGCCCTGCCACCTCAGTACCGCCCGGTGATGTCCTGCGCATCGAACGTCATGGTCATGACCGACGCGCCGTTCGACTCCGCCACGCTCTCGAGCTGGGACTGCAGCCACGCCACGGAGCTCGCCGGTCCGAAAAAGGACACGAGATGGGTCCACTCCACCTGATTCGTCGCGTTCGTGCCGGTTCGCACGATGCGCCTGAGCCGGTGAAGGGCCATCGTAATGGCGCCACGGCCGCGGAACTCCTTCATGTACCCATCGTGCACCAGCTGCGCCAACCGGTCCAGCTCTGCATCTCCGCCTCGCACACCAGATGCCTGCACCAGCAGCACGTAATGGCCGTGCGCGTCATCCTGGGTTGCCATGGTCGTTCCTCGCGTGAATGAGTCCCGCGTGACCTGCCAGTCGTCGCAACGTCGGGTGCCAGTCGTTCACCTCCACCAGGCGAATGCCCTCCTGCACTGCCTTGTGCACCCATCGCGCGGCGATCGTCGTCTCGCCGCCGGCATCGTACAGCGAGGCGTAACTCAGATTCAGCGCGGCCGAGAACGGCGCGATGGCCAGCGCGGATGTGACGTTCGATTCGAGCAGCGAGCGATCGCCAGCTTCGAGTGCCACGAGACCGAGGCTCGCGTAGCCGAAGTAGGCGCTCTCCGGGTGTGCGACCATTGCCGTGCACATCGCGACGGCGTCGTCCACGCGACCATTGCGCGCGAGAATCGGTGGCATGAGCTGCAGCACCCACGGATATCGCGGGTTGCTCTCGTGCGCCTTTCCGATCTCGCGCAGGGCGGCGAGCGATTCGCCACGGACATACATGATCGCCGCACGGCCGCAGTGACCACCTTCGTCGGTCGGGCTCAATGACAGGACGCGCTCGAGGGTCGCCTCGGCCTCCGTTTCGTCTCCGGTGACGAGAAGCGCCCAGGCGAGATCATTGAGGCACCACACGTAGTGCGGGTTGATCGTGAGCGCATCGCGATACGCCGCGATCGCGCCGAGGAACTCCCCCCGCGCGAAACGAATGCGGCCGAGCAGGTCGTGCGCGATGTCGTTGTTCCCGTCGCTCCGCAACGCCTCGCGAACGTCGGCCTCGGCGTCCGCGTTCCGACCCGAGAAGAACGCGATGAGGCCACGGGCAGAGTGCGCTTCGGAGTTGTATGGGTCGAGTCGCAGCGCCTGCTCACTCGCGGCCATCGCGGCGGCCAGCCCTCGACGCGTATCCGCCTCCCAACCGCGCTCCACACGGGCCAGGTACACGCTCGCCAGCAGCGCATGCGTTCGTGCACTCGCCGCGTCGTGCTCCAGCGACCGATGGAGCAGCTCGATCGCCGCGAGGTTATCGGCGTTCGTGAACTTGTGATAGGCGTGTAGTGCCCGGAGATACGACTCCAGCGCCGTCCGGTTCTCGCGCAGGAAAGGCGGCGCGCCGCTCGGCTCGTGTCGCGCGACGCGAAGCGCGGCCGATACCTGGCGCGAGATGTCTCCCGCCACCTGACGAACCTCCTCGATCGGCGCGTCGAAGGTACCCGCCCACAGGTGGAATTCGGTCGCGACGTCGATCAGAACCGCCGCCAGATGACACCGGCCGTCGCGCACGTCGAGCGTGCCCTCTACCAGCGTTCCCACGGCGAGCTCGCGCCCGATCTCGCGCACATCGCGCGAATCATCGCGATACCGCATGGCCGATGACCGCGCGATCACGAGCACGTCGCCCGCTTGGGCGAGCCGGGTCGTGATCTCGCTGCAGATACCGTCAGCCAGGTAATCGTCCGCCGCATGACTCGCGACGCGCGTGAATGGCAGGACCGCAACCGACGGGAGCGCTCGCACATCCCGACGCCGCCAGAGCGACGTCGCGGACTGTTGCACGAGCTCCGACTGCAACGCGTCGGCGGTCGGATAGCGGTCTTCGCGCGACTTCGCGAGACAGCGCTGAATGATCGCGTCGAGGTGTGGCGGAAAGTCGGAGATCGTCGCCGACACCGGTGGAACCTCGGCCGAGACCACGCGCCCGAGCGTCGCGAGCGGGGTCGGCCCACGGAACGGATTGCGGCCGGTGCAGAGCTCGTACAGCACGACACCCAGCGAAAAGAGGTCGGTGCGCCCGTCGAGCGCCTGCCCCTCGAGCTGCTCGGGTGACATGTAACCGACCGTCCCCTGGACGCCGGCGAGCGACTGACCGAACGTGCCGGTGAACGGGACGATGCCGACGTCGGGGCCCGTGGGTGCTCGCCCGGCGAGGCCGAAATCGAGCACCTTCACCTGGCCATCGTCGGTCACCATGATGTTCGCCGGCTTGATGTCGCGGTGCACGATGCCGCGGGCGTGCGCGGCGGCGAGCGCGTCGACGACCTGCACCGCAACCGCCGTCACGCGCATGGGATCCATGGGCCCTTCGGCGATCAGGCTCGCGAGGGTGCGTCCCTTCACGTACTCCATGACGATGAACGGCACGCCGTCCGCCTCGTCGATCGCGTGAACGGTGCAGATGTTGGGATGCACGAGCGCGGCGGCGGCGCGCGCTTCGCGTACGAGGCGGCGCTTGAAGTCCGGCTGGTCGCCCATCGCCGGTAACAGCATCTTGACCGCGACGGTCCGCTTGAGGCGCGTGTCGAACGCGCGGTACGCCACGCCCATACCGCCGGATCCGAGCTCGTCGAGGAGCTGGTATCCGCCTATGCTCGTACCCGCGCTGATCGGCGAGCTGGTCGCCACGCGACTCCCGTTGCCACGCGATCCGCTCATCGCTCATCCGCGCCAGCGTCGCGACGGGTCGAGCGCGAGTCGATCGGGTCGAAGCTAGGCATGCCACTGGGACCGGACAAGCCACCCCACAACGAGCTCATCGGCTTCGAGGACGTGCACGACAACGCCATCCTCGAGCGCGTGCGTTTCGTCGGATCGCCGTTGTTCGCGCGCGCCTCCGGCAGCGCGGTGGCGACGATCACTGCCGCCCTTCTTGTCGACTTCCCTTCGCGGCGCGGTGGCTAGGGGTTCCCGCCCCGCTCGATCGCCATGCGGTGACGTTCGAGGTCGCGGCGCGTGGCGTCGACCATCCGTGACCGCACCCGGCCGCGAACGTTGAACAGGCCGCGTGGGAGGTGATCGAACCGCAACCGCCGCACGGTGAGCAGGTACGCTGCCGGTTGTGTCGCAGACTCACTGGCGCCCACAACGGCGATCAGCTCGAACCCACCCTCGAAGTAGTGGTTCGCGTAGAGCTGCTTCGACGCGATGAACGCCGCGCCGGCCGAGTCTCCGGGCGGCACATGGATGACGACGTGATTGAGGGTGATCGTCGGCCTGAGCCTGGGGAGACGGTCCTCGGCCCAGTACAGGGTAGTCGTGTGCGCCGATGGGAGGGGCGGAAGGGTATGTCGTTAGGTATCGCTCCAGCTCGGCCGCGTACGTGTAGAGGTCGGCCGATCGCGCCGCGAGCTCGGTGGACACGTCACCTGGGCGCACGCCGCGCCCGTCATCGTAAGGAAGCGTCGCTGGGCTCCCGCGCGAGCGGTAATCGACGGCGAGTCGCACCAGCGCGTCGCGCAGAATCTCGTCCGCCTGCCCCTTGGCATCCCGCGCCGACCAGTCAACCCGTTCGGCGAACGCCGTCATCCACTCCTCGGGCAACTTGAATCGGCAGTCTCGGGGACGGCAGCTGCGGAGGCTTCGGTACTCGGATTCGTCGAACGACAGGCCGCGAACGTCGGTGGATTCAGGCGGGTTCCCAAGAACAGCGAACTGCCGGCCCTTCGCGCTCAGGAAGCGCTCGGCATCGCGCGCGTACGAGATGACTATATCACGAGGGGCGTTCACGCCGATCACGGCGAACACCGTCACGTCATTCTCGTTTTGGGTCGGACGGAGCTTGGCGACGGCCCGTCCGTGCGCGGCAGCCGCGAGCTCCTTCGAGCTGAGGCCCATCTGGCGCAGGTAGCGCTCGAGGGCGGGCACGCTGTCCTGCGCGGAGGCTACTCGCAGAGGCGAGGCAGAGGCGCTCACTGCGTACAGCGCGGCGATGACGATTTGATGCCTCACGTGGCCCTCATGGCACTGACTTACGTGCTCGACCGTGCCGATTCGACCGTTCTGGTGCACGGCATGGGCCATAGGGAGTCACCACCGATCAGCCGCTGCTTCTGCGCGTTCCGGTCCGGACATCGAAGGTAAAGACGTCCGGACGACTGTAGTGCCCCGTCACGTCCAGCGTCATCGATTCCTCTCTCGCGAGGCCCAGTTCGAGGTCGGCAATCAGGAGGGCGGGCTGGTCGGCGACGGGGTCATGCACGTACCGGCCGTCGGGACCGATGATGGCGCTCCCGCCCCGCAGGACGAGTTGCTCCGTGCTGCGCACGATGTCGGGATGGGGCTCGAGCTCGCGCGGCAGCGCGTCCGCACGCATGAGGGAGCCGGCGGCCAGGACGAAGCAGCGGCCCTCGAATGCGTAGTGACGACTGGCGATCTGCAGCATGTCCTTCACCGTGGGCCACGCCGCGACGTGAATGTCTTCGCCCGCATCGTGGAGCGCCTGGCGTGCGAGAGGCATCCAGTGCTCCCAGCACACGAGCCCGCCTACCCTAACGACGCCGCTGTCGACGGGGACGTCGACCGCGCGCAACCCGTCGGCGTCACCTGGCCCCCAGACGAGCCGCTCCGTGTACGTGGGTACGAGCTTGCGATGGTGGTTGAGCAGAGCGCCGTCGGGACCGAAGGTGAGCAGCGTGTTGAAGAGCGTGCCGTGCGCGGGCCCGTGCTGCACGCGCTCGACGACGCCAACGACCATCGCGATGCGATTCCGTCGCGCGATCGCCGCGAGCTCGTGCCCCGATGCACCATTCACGACCACGCTCTCTTCGGCCATCCGCCGATAGGCCGCTTTGACCGGGGGGTGATCCCACAGGCCGGCGTCGCGGCAGACGTCGAGCCATGCTGGATACCCGGGCAGCCACGTCTCGGGGAACGCGACGAGCGCGGCTCCAGCGCGCGCGGCCTCGGCGGCGCGCTGATCGGTGCGCACGAGTCCGCTCGCGAGGTCGGGCGTGACCTCATCCTGGGCGATCGCGACGCGGATGCGACGGTCGGGCAGCGTCATGGCCGGGAATCTACTACTCGTCTGTCATTCCGAGCGGAGCGCCGAAGGCGCGAAGTCGAGGAATCGCAGGGTCGCCGGTAGAGGGCCTAGCCCCTCTGTCCGGATGACAGCGATTCCTCGATTACGCCGCTACGCGGCTCCGCTCGGAATGACAACGCGGTCAGCGGCGTGCGGCCGCGGCGACGGCTTGCTGCCCGCGCGTGATCATGGCATCGAGCTCGGCACGCGAGAACGGGCGCCCGCCCAGGATCACCGCCTCGATCCGAGCGACGTTGCCGATATCTGCCAGCGGATTGGCGCCTAACAACACCAGGTCCGCACGCTTGCCGACTTCGATCGTGCCCCAGTCCGGGTTCGGCTGGAGATAGCGCGCCGGATTGACCGTCGCCGTCCGCAACGCGTCGAAGGGCCTGAGGCCAGCGGCCACGTACGACTGCAGCTCGCGATGCAATCCCCACCCGTAGGCGTGCAACCATTCAGGCGTGTCCGACCCGGCGATGATCGTCCCGCCGGAGTCGTGAATCGCCTTGATCAGTCTCCGACGGACGTCGACGAAGCGAGCCCGCCGCGCTTCGGTGCGGTGCTGGAGTGACTGAGGTCCCCAGTAGCGCGCGCGCACGCGCATGTACCCGTCCCGCAGCGACGCGGGCCACATGTTCCAGTCCGGCCGGTTGTGGATCGTCGAGTCGCTCTCGCCAATCGCGAACGCGGTCGTGAAGACGTTCTGCGTCGGGCCGATGACGGCACCGGAGCGGGCCGTCGCACCGGCGAGCCGAGCGATCTTCGCGTCGTCGAGGTAATCGAGGCTGCGCCACGCCGAATCCTGGTACACACCGTACTGGGTCACGGAGGTCTTCATTGGGGCGTCGTCGGCGAGCAGCGCCTCGAAGTAGCTGTCGAGGTGCTCGAGCTGGGCGCCACCCTCGAGCGCGCGCGCGACGCCAACGTCAGGATCCACGTGCCCCACGACGCGAATCCGACGGTTCCGAGCCTCGTCGACGACAGCGTCGTAGATCGGGCGCGTCACGAACGTGATCTTGATGAAGTCGTAGCCCGCGTCGGCAGCTCGGCCCACTGCCTCGCGCGCCTCCGCCTCGGTCTTCACGAGGTAGGCGTTGTCCGGATCGCGGTTGTTGATGTGCGGGCTCGCCACCCACAGCTGCGGCCCGACGACGCGGCCGGCAGCAACCTCCTTGCGGAGGTCAAGGTGCTGCGGCGTCCCGATCATGAGCCGCGCCGTCGTCACGCCTGCCGCGACCATTACTCCCAGCTCCGCCGCGCCTGACGAGTCGTGGATGGCCGGGTTGTCGGCGAAGAGGTGCACGTGCATGTCGGCGAGCCCGGGGATCAGATACTTCCCGCGCCCGTCAACGACCGTGGTGCCTGCCGGCGGCGCGCCTCCCGAGCGTGTGATACGCGTGATGCGGCCGTTCTCGATCACGACAGTGGCGTTAGGCACGACCGTGTCCCGGGTCATCGGGATGAGGGACACGTTCGTGATCGCCATCCTGCCCGGCGTGAGTGCGCCGCGGGTAGTCGTGGCCTGATTCTGCGCGAGCAGTAGATGGAAGGGGGCTGTCGAGATGGCGAGCACGGCCATCCCGGCGGCGACGCGAACGATGACTCGGTGCTGACGGAATCGCTGCATTGCTCTGGACGCTCGGTGGAGGAGTACGCTCACCGGATACACGCCGTGCGTCGCGGGTTTGTCTTGGACGGTCTTGCCCGTGAGCGTCAGCACGGCTTCCGACGCGGGAAGGCGAGCATCAGCGAGATCGCTGGCGGGATCGAAGCACGGCCGGCGTTCCCGCCGGAATCGCGCCGAGCCGGCGGTTGAAGGTAAGGCCTAGCAGGGCCGGCGCTTGACGATTCCGCCAGCGTCGCTCATGACCCGGCGCCGGCAGCGACACGTTTCCAATGGGCACCCGATGCTGCCAGCACTGGCGCCTGGAATGCGGGCTTCTATGTTCACGCATGTCTCGTTCGCACAGGAAGGCGAGACGGACACCGTTCGTGAGCTCCTCGAGCAATCCCTGAGCAGCACCTACCGCGTCGAGCGTGAGCTCGGCGGCGGCGGCATGGCGCGCGTCTTCCTCGCCGAGGAGCGCGCGCTTGGCCGTCAGGTGGTGGTGAAAGTGCTGTCCCCGGAGCTCGCCCACGCGCTCTCGGCCGAGCGTTTTGCGCGTGAGGTGAAGCTCTCGGCGCGATTGCAGCACCCGAACATCGTGCCGGTGCTCGCGGCTGGTGCC
>DASURJ010001046.1:0-4930 GCA_036280115.1 Gemmatimonadaceae bacterium | reverse complement strand
GACGCACGCCGGCAGGTCGAACGCGTGGGGTGTGTGCTCATCGGCCAGAGCGCGGAGATCGCGCCGGCCGATCGTAAGATGTACTCGCTCCGCGACGCGACTTCGACCGTCGAGAGTATCCCGCTGATCGCGGCCAGCATCATGAGCAAGAAGCTGGCGGAAGGATTGACGGGGCTCGTGCTCGACGTGAAGCGAGGTTCGGGCGCGTTTCTGCCGGAACTGGAGCGCGGGCTCGAGCTCGCGCAGACCATGATCAACCTCGGTGTCGATCGAGGGTGCGCCGTCGTGGCACTCATCACGGCTATGGATCGCCCGCTCGGGCGCGCGGTCGGCAACGCGCTCGAGGTAGAGGAAGCCATTCACACGCTTCGCGGTGAAGGCCCCGCCGACGTCCTCACGGTCACCTATGCGTTAGGCGCCGAGATGCTGGTGATGGGTGGTGCGGCGGAGGGGCTGGATGCGGCGCGGCGCGCCATGGAAGTCGCCATCTCGAGCGGCAAGGCGGCCCGGAAATTTCAGGAGATCATCGAAGCGCAGGGTGGCAACCCGGGTGTCGTGGATGACCCCGCCGTCCTGCCGCAAGCGGGAGCATGCGAGCTGTTCCTCTCGCCGCGCGCGGGAGTCGTCGCGCGCGTGGAACCGCGCGCAGTGGGACGCGGCGTCACCGCACTCGGGGGCGGACGAACGCGGATGGAGGACGTCATCGACCCGTCCGTCGGCTTCGTCATCACGGCGAAGCCGGGGGACTGGGTACAGAGCGGCGAGCCTCTTGCCACCGTATTCGCGCGCGATCGCACAGGGATCGAGACTGGCCTGGCGACGCTCCGCAATGCGGTGGTGATCGCCGATGAAGCCGAGTTGCCGCTCCCCCTCATCTCGCACCGCGTGACCACCGATGGTGCGCGACCGTTCGATTCCGACTGACCTCGACTGACCTCGATCCCATGACCAACCCCAACGTGCCGTTCACGATTCGCCGGTTCGCAAAGCTCGCGGCGCTTGGTGCCGTGGGCGTAGCGATTGGCGTCGTCGGGCTCTACGCCCTCGTGTCGTTCATCTCACGTCCCACGCCAACGGGCGGCATCGACCGCACGCACGCGGTGTTGACGTGGATCAGCCTCGCCGTACCCGCGCTCGCGATCATTGCCGCGCACCTCGCGTACGCGAAGGTGCTCATGGACGAGTCGAAGCTCGCGAGCGAATAGTCGGGCCACGCGGGCCCATCGGCGCTGATGTGAAAACTGGCGCTTGACAATGTGTCGGTTAATGCTAAGAATTTCGCACAGTGCTAATTTGTTAGCATTCTCGGCCGGCCCCCGCATCACAGGACGACGCATGGCAGACAGGAAGCAGCCACCGCTCAGCCGTCGCGAACGCCAGATCATGGACATCGCCTACCGGCTCGGCTCGGCGACCGCCGCCGATGTGCTGGAGGCGCTGCCCGATCCCCCGAGCTACTCGGCGGTCCGGGCCATGTTGCGAATTCTCGAGGAGAAGGGGCACCTGACACACCGACACGACGGGCCGCGTTATGTGTATTCACCCGTAGTCCCGCGCACCGCCGCGCGTCAGTCCGCGCTCCGATCCCTCGTCAGGACCTTCTTCGATGGGTCCGCTACCCAGGCGGCCGCGGCATTGCTCGACATGTCCGACTCGCGCCTCACGCCAGACGAAGCCGAACAGCTCACGCGGTTGATCGAGAAAGCCAAACGAGAGGGGAAGTGACCATGCTTCAGTCCAACGATTTCGGGAGCCTCGCTGTCGCGAGCACGCCGGCGTGGCTGCCCCTCGAGTTGGCGGCCAAGGGCGCGGCCGTGCTCGCGATCGGAACCGTGTGCGCGCTGCTCGCGCGCGGAGCGTCCGCTGCGGTTCGACACATGATCTGGACGTTGACGTTGGCGGGCGCGTTCCTAACGCCGCTTGCGAGCCTGCTGCTGCCGACGTGGCGGATCGATATGCCGGGCGTCCACGTGCCGCCATGGATTTCGGCGGCGATCGCCAGCATACCCTCGTATTCGCTGACCGAGTCGCACACGGTTGCCGAATCACACTCGATGACGGTCACGGAGACCGAGGCCATTGCCCCCGGCGTCTCCTCGAGCTGGTCCGTGGATGTCGCGCCTGCAATCGCGCCGGTTGCTCCGCTCGAGGCAATCGTGGTCGGGCCGGATGTGCCTGCGATTGACGCTGGTTCCGCCGGCCATCCTGTGGCCGAAGCCCTTGTGGCCGACGTTCCCGTCGCCGCGGCCCGCTCGATCGCGGCGACGGCAGCCGTCTCGCCGCCCTTCATCGCGCGCGGCGAACCCATTGGCTCCATCGCGCCGCTCCTGTTCGTGGTGTGGCTCACTGGCGTTGTCGCGACACTCGTCCCGACGTTGGTGGGTATGGCGCGTGTCTCGGCGCTCGCCCGCCGCGCGCGGCCCGTGCGCGGCGGCCGGTGGGCGCTGCTCGCTCCATCCGCAATGCGGGAGCTCGGCGTGCGCCGGCGCGTCCGATTCCTGGAGCTGGATGAGGCGGTCATGCCGATGACGTCCGGAATCCTTCGGCCGCTGGTGCTCCTCCCGGCCGGTGATTTCGACTCGACGATTGCCCAGAGACTGGACGTGTTACGCCATGAGCTCGCGCACGTTCGACGGCACGACTGTCTGACGCAGCTCATCGCGCAGCTCGCGTGTGCGGTGAACTGGTTCAATCCGCTGGCCTGGCTCGCCGCGCGTCAGATGCGGATCGAGCGCGAGCAGGCGTGTGACGATGAGGTGTTGCGCGCCGGCGCGAAGGCGTCGGATTACGCCGACTACCTCATGCGCGTCGCTCGCGACACGCACATGAGCGTGGTCGCGGCCTTCGGCGCCCTTGCGATGGCGCGTCCGTCACAGCTTGCGCTGCGGTTACGAGCCGTCCTCGAGGATGGTCGCCGGCGCGAGCGGGTGTCGGCATCCCTGACGAGTCGGGCGACGATCGTGGCAGCCGGTCTCGTGACGGTCATCGGCACGGCGACGCCCGGAGTCGCCGACGCGCGCCTTGTCATCGCGTCGCCCGAGACGATTCTCGTTGCGGGCATGGCAGCGCCGGCAATCGCAGCAGCGCCGCACGACATTCCGTTCCCGGTCGAACCATCCGAAGCGCTCGTGCTCTCCGCACCGTCGCTCGAACCGCTGTCCGAGTTGGTCAGCGCTCCTGCATCGGGTGGGCCGGCAGCTGTCGAGCTGGCCGCGAGCGCCGGCGCGATGGGTGCGGCGGAATGCGAGCGCGACGCGACCCGCCGCGGCAAGACATCGCACACGAACTGGACGAGCAGCGACGGAGGATCGAAGCGGTGGCGGGTCATCTGGTCCGACGGCGACTGCTCGTTCGAGGTCGATGCGCGCGGTGAGATTCGCTTCAACAGCGATGTCACTGACATCGAGTCGATCTCGACCGGCGGCGTGTTCACGCTGGAGCAGCACGTCGGTGACGATGCTCGTCGCGTGTCGATCCGTCCGCGCGCGGACGGAACGCTCGATCGTACCTACTCGGTCAACGGGGATCGGCGGGAGTGGGACGCGGCCGCGCGGAGCTGGTTTGCGGATGCGCTCCTCATGCTCGAGCGGCGCACGGCGTTTGCCGTCGATCAGCGCGTGCCGGCAATTCTGCAGGGCGGGGGAGTCGACGCGGTGCTCCGCGAGATCTCGCTCATGGACGCGGACTACGCGCGCCGTCGCTACTACACGAAGCTGCTCTCCATCCGCCGGCTCGACGCGGCGCAGGTGCGACGGGTCGTTCAACAGGCAGGCGCCGAAATCTCGTCGGACTACGAGCTCGCCGAGCTCCTCATCGCCGTGTCGAAGCTCGGCGCCTTCAGCGACGACTCGCATTCGGCGTTCGTCGGTGCCGTGAAGACGATCGCGTCGGATTACGAGCGCCGCCGCACGCTGAACGCGCTGCTCGAGCGCGAGAAACTCGCGCCAGCGACGGTGGAGGCGCTGCTCGACGTGGCGAGGACGATCGACTCCGACTACGAGATTGCCGAACTCCTCATCGGCGTGGCGAACCAGTACGCGATCAATGATCGGACGCGCCCGATGTACATCAAAGCGGTCGGCACGATCGAGTCGGACTACGAGCATCGCCGCGTGCTCTCGACGATTGTGGCAAGCGGTGGGCTCACCGCGGGCGTCACGCGCGCACTGCTCGAGGATGCGCGGACCATCACATCGGACTACGAGCTCGCCGAGTTCCTGGTGACGATCAGCCGCAAGGGCGTCCTCGACGCATCGACGCGCGACGCCTATTTCGCGGCGGCCGACCAGATCCGGTCCGACTACGAGCACCGTCGTGCGCTCATGCCGCTGGTGAAGCGGGAGCTCCTGACGAAAGAGATCGCGACGGGGATTCTCTCGTCGGCTGCGAAGATCGACTCCGACTACGAGTGCGCCGAGCTGCTCGTCGCAGTGGCGAACGCGATCACCATCGATGACGACCTGCGCCCGATATTCGACCGCGCCGCCGACACGATTCAGGGCGAGTACGAGTACGGTCGCGCGATGTCGGCGGTCCGGCGGCGCGTGACGCGTTAGGTGTCATTCCTCGCTGCGCTCGGAATGACAACGGGGAGCCAAATGGCTCCCCGTTGTCGTCACACCAACTGAGTGGCTCAGATATCGAGGTTGCTCACGAACTTCGCGTTGGTCTCGATGAAGACGCGCCGGGGCTCCACCTCGTCGCCCATGAGCGTCTGGAAGATCTGGTCCGCCATGACCGCGTCGTCCATCCCGACTCGCAGAATCGTCCGCGTCTCGGGATCCATGGTGGTCTTCCAGAGCTGGTCGGGGTTCATCTCCCCGAGGCCCTTGTAGCGCTGGATGCTGATCCCCTTGTCGCTGGTGCCGTCGCCGCCGCGGTAGCGCGCGAGGATCTCGTCGCGCTCGGAGTCGCTGTAGGCGTACTGCTC
>DASURJ010001045.1:0-7410 GCA_036280115.1 Gemmatimonadaceae bacterium | reverse complement strand
ACGACCGGCAAGGTGAAGTGGTTCAACGACGCGAAGGGATTCGGCTTCATCACTCCTGACAACGGCACGAAGGATTGCTTCGTGCACTACAGTGCCATCCAAGGGAGTGGCTTCAAGACTCTCGCCGAAGGCGAAGCCGTGGAGTTCGACATTGTGCAGGGCCCCAAGGGCCCCGCGGCCGAAAACGTCAGTAAGGCCGGCGCGCGTTAGCAGCAGGCTCGCGTGAGCGAGCCGCGACACGATTCAATCGAGCACCGAAGAAGCGGGCGCCCTGCTAGTGGCGCCCGTTTTCTTTTTCAGCCGACGGCGTCGACCGCCTCCGTTGGGTGGCGCCGTTTAGGCCGCCGCCCCCGTGGCCGTCGACCGACCGCTTCCACCGCGGCATCGAGCCTGGCGACCGTGGACGTATGGAGCGCGTCAAAGTCGACGGAAATACGCGCGAACGGGCCGAGCTCCAATACGCCGCCGTGCTCCCGGAGGGCTTGTGCGACGCCAAACGCCGACGGGACAGGCAAGCCGAGCGCGTCCCCAAGCTCCAGAATGATTGACAGCGTGACAACCGCTTCGGGCGTGATCCGCCGAGATACCCCCCGACGTTTGTGTTCCACACCAGGCAACGAGTTGCGCGATAGAATGTTGTCGACCTGTTTGGCTGAAACCCCGAGAGCTTCGGCCGCGGCCGCCACATCGTAGACTGGCATTATTCCTCCGTGACGAGGAATACAAATTAGTAGATTGCTCCATCGGTTTCTAATGACATAAGCACGCTCAAGAGCTGGGTCGGGGCGAATGGCACATCTACTGCCCTGCCCCGTTATCCGCGTTGCTTATCGGCGAAATACCCGCACTGGAGAACGACGTGTCCAAGCACTGCATGAACGCGGCAGCGATATCGATCGCCGCCATAGCGGTACTCGCGTTACCGGCGGAAGCTCAGCGGCGAACCACGTTTGGCTTCGCAGCCGGCGCCACCATTCCAACCGGGGTACTCGGCGACGCGACTTCGACCGGATTCCATGCCCTCGGTACCCTGTCTATCTCGGGAACGGCGACCTCGCCGATCGGCTTCCGCATCGATGGCATGTACAACAACCTATCAGGGAAGAGCTCTGGCCCGGACCTCACCGTCTGGACCGTCAACGGGAATCTGGTATATGCGTTCCCAGGCGGTCTCACTGCGACGCCGTACGTCATCGGCGGCGCGGGATGGTACAACATGAAGGCGGATGAGTCGGACGTGGACTCGACCAACGACTTCGGGATCAACGGCGGTGTGGGCGCACGGTTCGCGTTGAGCGGGTTCAGCACGTTCGCCGAGATCCGTTTCCACAACATCTTCTCCGAGGAGGAATCCGCCCGGTTTGTTCCGCTGACTTTCGGCGTCGTCTTCTAGCGGTGTGCGTCGCGCCTCGGACGCGCGTGGTACCGGCGATGGCCCTGCGTGAGCGTTAGGCGCGGTGTCAGTCGGCGCGGAGGCTCAACTCGTTCCCGCGGGACACTTCCCCGCCCTGGGACAACGACGCGATCGCCGCTTCGATCTGTGCGCGGACAGCCTGTGGTCCAGTCCCGCCGTCCACCTCCCGACGCATCACGGACGCCCGGGCTGACAGCGCATCGAGCACATCGTCACCGAACGCTGGGTGAGCCGAGCTGAACGCCGAGAGGGGGAGCGCGGCCAGGTCGACATCCAACTGCTCGCTTTGTCGGACGAGCGACCCGACACTCGCGTGCGCCTCGCGAAAGGTCACCCCTTTCCCGACCAGGTAATCCGCGAGGTCGGTCGCCATCATCGTACTGGACACGCTTGCTTCCATGCGATCCGGAACGAACGTGAGCTCGTCGAGCGTGCCGGTGACGGCCGGGAGCACGAGCAGCATGCCGTCGACCGCGTCGAACAACGCGCGCTTATCCTCCTGCAGGTCCTTGTTGTAACCACTCGGCAGCCCTTTCAATGTGGCGAGCAGCGCCGTCAGGTCCCCGAGCACACGGGCGCCCGAGGCGCGTGCCAATTCGAGCGCGTCAGGGTTGCGCTTCTGTGGCATCATGCTCGAGCCGGTCGTGTACGCGTCGCCGAAGCGGACGAATCCGAACTCGCTGGAGCCGTACAGAATCAGGTCCTCGGCCAATCGCGAGAGATGCGCGCCTAACAACGACAACGCAAACAGCAGTTCGGCGATGAAGTCGCGGTCCGCGACCGCGTCGATGCTGTTCTTCGAGATTGCCGAGAACCCGAGGCTGCCTTTCAGCAGGACACGGGAAATCGGAAACGCACAGCCAGCGACGGCGCCGGATCCGAGCGGGAGGACGCCCGCCGATCGTGCGGCGATCGACAGACGTGCCCGGTCGCGATCGAGCGGCCAGAAGTGCGAGAGCATCCAGTGCGCCGCCGAGACCGGCTGCGCACGCTGCATGTGCGTATACGACGGCATCAGCACATCCTGATGCGCGGCTGCCTGACGGACCATCACGTGCTGCAGGTCGCGAACGGCCGCGTCGATCTTGGAGCACGCGTCCATGGACCAGAGCCGCGTTGCCGTCGCGACCTGGTCGTTTCGGCTCCGGCCCGTGTGGAGCTTCGACGCCACGTCGCCGATCTCCTCGTGGAGGAGCCGGTCGATCATCGTGTGGACGTCCTCGTCCGAGGGAAGGGGAGATGCCCCGTGCTCGAATTGCCGCGCGACCGCGTCGAGCCCCGTCTCGATGCGGCGGCTCTCGTCGAGCGTGAGGATGCCCGCGTTCCACAACGCCACGGCCCAGGCCTTCGACAGTCGCACGTCGAATGGCCATAGGCGGAAGTCCGTTCCGATCGAGCGGTTGACGGCTTCCAGCGCCGGCGCCGGTCCGCCGCTGAAGCGGCCGCCCCAGAGCTTGTGTGACGCCCGGTCGCCTAACGACGGGGAAGGGGAGGCCGGCGTCGAATGGACTTCCACGCTCACGCCACCACGAGCGCGGGCTCGGACGCTCCCTCGGCGGCGGCCGCGGCCATCTCCTGGTCTTTGATGGCCCGCACGCGCGTGGAGAGCCCGTACAGCCGAATGAACCCGGCGGCGTCGCTCTGCTCGTACACGTCGTCCTCGCCGAAGGTCACGAACCGCTCGTCGTAGAGCGCGTGCTGGCTCTCCCGCCCGATGACCTGCGCCGCGCCCCTGTAGAGCCGCAGCGTGACCGAACCGATTACCCGCTCCTGCGTGACGTTCACGAACGCGTCGTACGCTTCACGTTCCGTCGTCCACCAGCGCCCTTCGTACACAAGGTCGGCATAGCGCGGCGCGATAACGTCCTTCGCGGCCAACGTCCGTCGGTCGAGCACCAGCTGCTCGAGCTCACTGTGTGCCGTGTAGAGCAGTGTCCCGCCAGGCGTCTCGTATACGCCGCGGGACTTCATCCCCACCAGGCGGTCCTCGACGAGATCGATTCGGCCGACCCCGTGCCGGCCACCGACGGCGTTCAACGCCGTGATCAGGTCGACGGGCGAGAGCTCGCGCCCGTTGACGGACACTGGCGTGCCACCGGCGAATCCGATCACGACGTCTTCTGGTTCGTTAGGCGCGTCCTGCGGGTCCGTGCTCAGCATGAACACATCCTTGGGCGGCGCCTTCGCCGGGTCCTCGAGCACGCCTCCCTCGTGCGAGATGTGCCAGAGGTTTCGGTCGCGGGAGTAGATCTTCTCCTTCGTCGCCGCGACAGGGATGTCGCGCGCGGCGGCGTAGGCAATGGCGTCTTCCCGGCTCCGGATGTTCCATTCCCGCCACGGCGCGATAACCGGAAGATCAGGGGCGAACGCCATGTAAGTCAGCTCGAAGCGGACCTGGTCGTTCCCCTTGCCGGTACACCCGTGCGCCAGTGCGTCGGCACCGACCGCGCGGGCCACCTCGACCTGCCGCTTCGCGATGAGCGGACGCGCCATGGATGTGCCGAGGAGGTACTTCCGATTGTAGACCGCCCCGGCCCGGAGGGTCGGGAAGATGAAGTCGCGGACGAACTCCTCACGCAGGTCCTCGACGTAGCACTCCTCCGCGCCGGACGCCAATGCCTTGGCCCGAACACCGGCGAGTTCCTCGGATCCCTGGCCGATGTCGGCGGCGACGCAGATGACGCGGGCGCCGTACTTCTCACGCAGCCACGGGACGATGATCGAGGTATCCAACCCGCCGGAGTAGGCGAGGACAATGGTCTTCATCGAGTGCTCCAGATAACTATTCAGTGTGAGTGCATAATTAAACACTCGCGCGCGGCGGCGTCAACGGAGCGCCCGCGGCGAAATTTGCCTACCCGGCCCTGCGTTCCCGCGCGCCGCCGGGAGCGCACGGATCAGATATCGGCCAGCTTCCGAAGTCGGTTTTCGAGCCGCTCGCGCGCGCTCGAGGAGCGGCACACGACAAGAATCGTATCATCGCCGCCGACCGTGCCGAGCACATCGGGCCACGCTTCGCCGTCGAGCGCCGACGCGACGGGCTGTGCCCCACCAGGCACTGTTCGAAGAACGATGAGCTCGCCGACACCGTCCACGCGCGTCAACAGCTGCGGCAGGAGTGCGTCGAGTGCCGGGCGCGCCGCACTGCTGAGCGCGCCATCCGCGATCGCGTAACGAACACCACCAGGCGTCGGCACGCGCGCGAGGCGCAGCTCGCGAAGGTCGCGTGACAATGTCGATTGCGTCACGTCCCAGCCGCGCTCGCGCAGGAGCACCCGCAGCTCTTCCTGACTTCCAATCGGCGTCGCGTCCACGAGCTCGAGGATCGCCGCGTGCCGCTTCCTCTTGTCCACGAAATGGATCCCTCCGCCGGTTCGCGGCAGACGATAGCACGAAGTCAGCGCCGGCGGCAGAGCACGTACTGCCGACACGCCCCGTGCGGCGCGTACGACCGCCAGTTGACTTCGGGACGCTGCAATAATATGCATTCCGTGTGCATAGAATCCCTGTTGGAGTCCTCGGAGCGAGCGGGTATGCCGGTCGCGAGCTCTGTGCGATCATTGCCCGCCATCCCGCACTGGAACTGGCGTTCGCAACCGCGAACGAGCGCCGGGGCGAACGCGCACGCCTTGGTGGGGCTGAAGTCCGGTTCGTCGCACATGACGACGCGCCGCTCGGCCAAGCCGCGCTCGTCTTCTCGGCGCTCCCGCACGGCGCTTCAGCCACGTGGGTGGAGCGCGTGCGCGGCGCCGGGGCGCGCGCCGTCGACCTCTCCTCCGACCTCCGCCCAGGCCACGGCGTTCAGGGTGTGCCTTACGGGCTCACGGAGCTCACGCGAGACCAGCTACGCGATGCGAGCGTCGTCGCAAACCCTGGCTGCTACCCGACGGCGATTCTCATGGCGCTCGCGCCGCTCGCTCGCCGGGGGCTGATCGAGCCCGGGGGAACGGTGAACGTCAATGCGGCGAGCGGAGTGACCGGCGCCGGCTTCACGCCGCGCCCCGACCTGCTGTTCGCCGAAGTCGCCGAAGACTACAAGGCGTATGCGGTCGGCAATACCCACCGCCATCTGGCCGAGATGCGAAGCGTGCTCGCCGACCAAGGGGCGGACGCCGACCTGATCTTCACCCCGCATCTGCTGCCGGTCGCGCGAGGCATCCTCGCGACGATCACGGTACCGCTCGTCACACCACTCGCCGCGCCACTCTCGTTATGGCGCGAGGAATTCGCAGGCGAGCCATTCGTCGAGGTCGATGAGGAGCTCCCGACCCTCCGTGACGTCGTTCGACGGAACGTGGTGCGCATCTCGGTCCGGTCAGTGGCCGACGTTCGGAGGCCGACGTTGTTGGTGCTCTCCGCCATCGATAACCTCGTCAAGGGCGCAGCGGGCCAGGCCGTCCAGAACGCGAACGTCGTTCTCGGTCTCGACGAGCCCATGGGACTGCCGGCATGACGCGAGTCATCAAGATCGGAGGCCGAGCGCAAACCGATCCCGCGCTCGCGGAGGCGCTGGTCGAGGCCGTGACGCGAGACCGCATCGTGGTCGTCCACGGCGGGGGCGACGAAGTGTCGACGCTACAGCGACGGCTCGGAATGACGCCCCGGTTCCACGGCGGGCGGCGCGTGACGACGCCCGACGACCTCGATGTAGTTCGGATGGTGCTCTCGGGCACGGCGAACAAGCGCCTCGTCGCGATGCTCGTGACCGCCGGCATTCGCGCCGTTGGACTGTCCGGCGAGGACGACGGACTGCTGCGCGCGCGCGCGACGGCGCGGGAGACGTTAGGCGAGGTCGGCGAGCCATCGTGCGTCGACCAGCACTTGTTGCGTGTCCTCTGCGACGCCGGCTTCGTACCGGTGGTCTCGCCGCTCGCGCGCGATGACGCGACCGGGGCGACGCTCAACGTGAATGGTGACGACGCCGCGGCGGCCATTGCCGTAGCGCTCGGCGCCGACGAACTGGCGCTCATCGCCGACGTGCCTGGCGTGATGGCTGGTGGCGAGGTCGTGCCCGAGCTCGACGTCGATCAGGCTACGGCGCTGATCGACAACGGGACGGCGCGCGACGGCATGGCGGCGAAACTGGAGGCGGCCCGGCGCGCGGTCGAGCGCGGCGTGGCGCGTGTCCGAATCGGCGACGTCAGCTCGATTCGCTCCGCGACGGCGGGAACCGTCGTCATCCTTTCTCCAACCGCGGTCTGACAATGGCCACTTCCACGACGGCAGCGCCAGCGGGCGTCGAGGCGCTGCTCGGTCTCTACAAGCGTGCCCCGATGGAGCTCGTGCGGGGCGACGGAGTCGAACTGTTCGACTCCGAGGGCCGAGCCTACCTCGATTTTACTGCCGGGATAGGTGTGAACGCACTGGGGTACGGTGACGACGGGCTTCGTGAGGCGATACGCGCCGCGTCCGATGGACTGATTCACGTCTCCAACCTTTTCCGGACAGCGCCGGGGGAGCAACTGGCCGCTCGCCTGGTGGAACTCTCGTTCGCCGAGAAGGTCTTTTTCTGCAATTCGGGCGCGGAGGCGAACGAGGGGGCGTTCAAGTTCGCTCGCAAGTGGGCACGCACGACTGTCGGTGCGGCGAAGACCGACATCATAGCGCTCCGCGGTGCGTTTCATGGGCGACTCTTCGCGTCGCTCGCCGCGACGGATCGGCCGAGCTACCGCGCGCCATTCAGGCCGCTAGCTGGTGGCGTATCGATCGTCGAGCGCGACATCGATGATCTGGCGATCGTACTGGATCCTGAAACCGTCGCCGCCGTCATTCTCGAGCCGGTGCAAGGGGAAGGCGGCGTGCGCGTTTTCGACCCAGGCTTTATCCGCGAGCTCCGCGCGCTGACGCGCGAGCGTCGCGTCGCGTTGATCTTCGACGAGATTCAGTGCGGACTGGGGCGCACCGGGTCGCTGTTTGCCTACGAGCAGCTCGGAGTCGAGCCGGACCTGCTGACGCTGGCTAAGCCGCTCGCCGGCGGGTTGCCGATGGGTGCCGTT
>DASURJ010001044.1:0-11443 GCA_036280115.1 Gemmatimonadaceae bacterium | reverse complement strand
TGGCCTGCGCGTGATGATGGATCATTCCCCGCATGAAGCGGACGTCGGCGGAGGTGTGCTTGAGCGCCGGGATGCCGATCGGCTTGGCGGATGAAACCACCGGGCGTGTCGCGGTTTCGGGACGGCCCGAGGTGGCGCAGCCGGCAAGGGCACCGAGCAGGGCCGTGGCGAGCACGACCGAAAGCGGGCGTTGGATTCGGGGCATTCCGATGGGGAAACGACGTAGTGGACATAGCACTTACGCTCAGGCCGAGGAAGATGCTGGGGCCGTAGACCCTGTCGAATGAGCTCCACCGGACCCCGACCAGCGCCCGGGTCGCGGCGCAAAGGGAAACTGCCCGCCGGCCGACCCCGCGGCTGGCGGCGCTCGGCTCGGTTCCGCGGGAGCGACACGAACTCTGGCGCTGCAATCGGTCTTTCTCCCTCCTGTGCCGCATGGCCGCAGGGCGGCACACTCCGACCGACCGCCTAACGCCAGCCAATGACACCGCGGACCGTCGCGCCGTTTTTCCCTCGTTCAACGAGACGCTGCGCCAGCGAACGCACTCGCAGCCGCGCTTGTCGGCTCCAGTTCGTCGTCAGCCGGTTGCGCCTGAGCCGGCGTCATCCCTCGCCCGAGCGGGCGCAGGACGCCCGGCGCGCGATCGAACCGATTGAGCAACTTCATCATGCGCGATCGCCACAATGCGCCAAGTTCCACCCTCGCGTACCAGCGTGTAGAGGGCGGTGAACTCGTAGAGCACATCTCCCGCGCGGCCATACAGACGCCAGTCGACGCGGGCCTGGCCGAGTCGGGGGGAGAGGGCGGTGGCCGCGAGCGTGCGCACGTCTGCACGACCGACGTCGAGCGCGCGATACCGCGACACGATCTGCCCGATGACGTCCTGCCACTCTGCGTGGCCGGCCCACTGAAGCTGAACGCCGCCGCTGGTATCGGTGGCGACGTGGACGGTCCGGCCGAAGTGCTCGGCAATCGCCGCCGCGTCGCGTCGCTCGAACGCGCTGCGGTAGGATGCAAAAAACGAGTCGAGGCTTGCCAACAGTTCGTCAGAGGCCATGATGGTCCAGTCGCTTGGCGTGGCCGTTCAACGCCCAAAGACTCGCTGCAAAAGGGCACCGCATATTACACCCGATCCTCTCGACCGACCGAGCCGCCCACGCCATATCCATCATTTTCCGGACGCCCGTGGTCGCACGCACCGTCCCGTGTTGACAGGAGCGCGAACGCGGTCGCGTTACCGCCGCGGCTCGAACGTCGGAGCGGCCTCGTCCCGGATCACCAGAACACCGTCGAACGCGGTGGACCAATCTGTCGTCCTGATTCTTCCGAAGAGGCGCGACGGTACTGAGCCGAGTGATCGGAGCGCCGCCCGGTCCAGGTATGCCCATCCCGGCGGGTTGCCGGTCGTCCCGTCGCCTAGCGCTCGCGCCTCGAGCGAGTGCGGCGGCAGTGGTGCGAGTGGTTGACTTGGCCGTCCCGCCCGGGACCACCGCCCTTGGAGCGCCGTGAAGCCGATGACGGCCAGGTTGTCGCCCCACCGCTCGGCCAGCAGCGCCCCCAAGGGCGGTACGCCGAGAGGCAGTACGGGTTGGGCACCAGACGCGCGGGCCGCGTGCGTCGTCGCCGTCCAGACGACGATCTTCGCGTCCTGCGGCAGCCGCGCCGACCACCACGCGAGGTTCTGCGCCATCACCAGATCGCGGTCGGGCGTTGCGCCGGCCCCGCGCTCGCCATTTCGGCGTTCGCGCGCGAAGTAGCTAGAAAGGTTGTCGAGCATGACCTCGTCCGGCGTCCGCCGTTCGATTGGCCGCGCGGTGGAGGTCCGGGCACTCGCTGCGCGATCGGCCGCTAGCCGAGCGCAGTCAGCGAGCCTCGCTCGTTCTGTGCTGTCGTACGCCAGGGTGGCCGTGTAGCCCCAGTTGAGGTAGCGCGCGACGGCCTCCTGGCACTCGGCGGCGCGTGCAGGCGGTGTAGTGGCGCCCACGAGGCCGGGCAGCGTAGCGCGGGCGTGGGCCGCCGTCGCGCTTGGCTGATCGTCGAGTCCACCCACGGCCACGCGGCCAGCGACCGCCTCGCGCACGAGCCAGTGCCGCCATTCGGCAAGCTCGCGCGTCCACCACAGACCGCCGATCGCGCGGGCGAACGCAAGCTCGAGGGAATCGGGTCGTGCGGAAGTGGCGATCGCGCGCTCCAAGCCGAAGAAATCGTAACTCGCCGCCTCGAACAACACCGCGCGGAAGCCGCAACTCGTCACAAGGCGCTCCACGACGCGCTTCTTGACGCCGAAGCCACGCGCTTCGCCGTGCTCGGGCAGTTCGCCAAGGAGGACGACGCGCTTGTTACACACGGCGGTGGCGACGCGCGCGGCAGCCTGTTCCTCGAGCGTGTCGGTGACCGAGTGTGCACGCGGGCTACCCGTGTCAGGTGCGACGCGCTGCGCTCCTGCCTCGGTGCGGACGGTCGCGACGCCGCCGAGCAGCAGGCCGAGGATTAGCACGCGAACGCCGTTAGGCAGGGCGTCAACCGCCACAGATCGTCGGCGTAAGGCGGAAGAAACGCGCCGCGTCACTGCACACGCATAGCTCACGACTCCACGGCAGCCTCACGGGAACAACGGCGGCGGCATGCGCTTCTTCGTCGCCTGCTCGAACGCGTACGCCAGCTCGATCAGTTTCGGCTCGCTGCATGCTGTCCCCGCGAAGCTCACGTTGTACGGCGCCGGCTTTGGGTCGAACCCCGGCGGAAACGGGTTCGCCCCCTGACCCGGAGTCACCGGCAGGAACGCGAACGGCACCGTCACCGTCGGGTAGCCCGCCCGCGCGCCGATGTTCGCGCTCGCCACGCTGGGGAAGAGCAGGGCGTCCAGCTTGTGCTGCTGCATCACCGCGTCGATCCCGTTCGTCGCCGACAGGCGGATGTCCTTCCGGCGATCCGCTTCATACCGTGCACGGTCCGCCTGCACGTTCATCTCGTCCGACACGTCCAGGTTCGCCTGGCCGTACTTGATTGCCCCCGCGCGCTGGTGCGCGACGTTCCACTGGCGCAGCTCCGTCAGCGTCTTCACGGGCGCCCTGTCGCCTAACGATGCCAGCCACGCGTTGAAGTCACGCTTCATCCCGTACTTGAACGCGATCGAGCAGGTTGCGTCGCGCCCCTTCGCCTGGTCGAGGCCGCTGCACACCCCCCAGTTGAGGAAGTTCTCCTCGGGGTTCGTGTCCACGACGCTCGGAATGTCGGCTGGATCCACGATCACCGCACCCTGCTGCTCGAGCACGGCGATTGCGTCGTCCATGACCTTCCGCTGCGCGTCATTGAGTCCGCCGCGCGGATTGCGGCCGCCCACGGAGGTACGGTCGTAGAAGAACGCGCGAGGGATGCCGATCCGTGCGCCCTGCAGCCCCTTGGGGTTCAGGAATCGCGTATAGTCCCGACCGGCCGGCGGGGGGCACCGCGTGGTCGCCGAATCGTTAGGGTCGGGGCGCGCGCCCTCCATGGCGCCGAGCATGATCGCGGCGTCCGCGACGGTGCGCGTCATGGGTCCCGGCGTGTCCTGATCGGCCGTGATGGGAATGACGCCGTACCGGCTCACGCGCCCGACGGTGGGCTTGATCCCCACGAGGAAGTTCGCCAGCGATGGACTCAGAATGGACCCCGACGTCTCCGTCCCGACGTTCCCTGCCCAGAAGCTCACGTTCGTCCCGACGCCCGAGCTCGAGCCACCGGTGCCCAGGACCGGCCGACCGTCGAACGTGTTCGCGCGCGGGTCGCGCCGCGGGTCCCACGGGTTCATGCCGTAGCCCGTGAGCGCGTTGTAGTTGCCCGGCATTCCACTCGCCACCCAGTTCGCGAGCTCGGTGAGCTGCGTCTTCGCGAGAATGATCGCGCCCGCGTCGGTGAGATTCCTGGTGAGCGTCGCCTCGTACGGCGGCACGAGATCGGCGAACGCGAGCGCCCCACCCGTGGTGGGCATCCCGTTCGCGTGGATGTTGTCCTTGAGCGCGACGGGAATGCCGTGGAGCGGACCACGAATCCTCCCGCGCGCCCGCTCGCGGTCGAGCGAGTCCGCGATCGCCAGCGCATTCCGGTTCACCGTAATGACCGCGTTCAGCCGATCCTCGTAGAGCGCAATCCGCGTGAGGTACTGCTGCACGATTTCGCGCGAGGTCGTGCGCCGCTGCTCGAGCGCCCTGCGCAGGTCGTCGATGCTCGCCTCGACGACGGAAAACGGGGTGGTGGCGCGACGAGGGGGTTGCGACCCCAGGTCACGCGACGGCGCGAGCGCGACCGCGGCAACTCCTGCGGCCGCGAAACGAAGGAGAGACGACCGGGTCATGGCGTGCCTAACGAATGCTGCGGACGTTCGTCCGCGGTGAACGCGAATGGCGGGGCAGGCGACGCAGTCATTCTCCGCCCGGTCCCGCCCGTGGTCAAGTCCAGGCGTGACGTCATCATCCGCGTTCGGGCGCGCGGGCTGTCCACACGAAATGCTGACATAAAGCGGCGTGATACAGGCACTCGTCCCTGGACGGGCGAGACTGGTCCCACCCTCGTAGACCAGTCGGCGCGACTCGCGCTAGGGTGGCCCCCGTGGCTTCCACCATCCGGCGTTCGCCTCCCCCACCCAGCCATTCGATGCGCTCCGCCTTCACGGCGCTCGTCCTCCTCACCGTCACGACCGCAGTCACGACCGCAGTCACGACAGCTCGCGAAGCGGCCGCCCAGGGCGCACCGCAGCGCTCCAGTCTCCCGTCCCCGTCAATGGACGTGGCGACGCCCCTGTCCCGTCTCCACGGGTCGATCACCCTCGACGGCCGCAGCGACGAGCCCGCATGGGCGTCGATCCCCGTGGTCACACCGGTGATGCTTCTCCCCACGTTCGAGGGGACGCCGAGCCAGCGCACCGAATTCCGCTTCGCGTACGACGCCACGTACTTCTACGCGTCCGCGCGGATGCACGTCGCGTCGCCCCACGACATCCGAGGCAACTCGCTCCAGCGCGACCGGCTCGGCAGCGATGACGTGTTTCGCATCATCCTCGACTCGTTCAACGACAACGAGAACGGCGTCGGGTTCGCGACCACGCCCACCGGCGTTCGCGTCGACTTTTCGCTCGGGGGCGACGGTCAATCGCTCAACTACGACTGGAACACACTCTGGGACGTCGCGACGGCGCGCACGGACTCCGCCTGGTTCGCCGAGATGCGGATACCACTCTCGAGTCTGCGATTTCAGACGACGAACGGGACGGTCACGATGGGAATTCTGGCCATGCGAAGCTCGTCGGCCACGAACGAGACGGTGACCCACCCGGGCGTTTCCCCGCGGTTCGCCAGCCCGTCGACCCGCGTGTCACTCGCCCAGAAGATCCTGCTCGACGGAGTCACGAGTCAGCGCATGCTTGTCTTCACCCCCTACGTGCTGAGCGGCGGAACGCGGTCGGCGGCGCTCGATCCAACCGGTACGAGCTACCGGTATCGCCGGGACGCCACGCGCGAGGCCGGGGCGGACCTCAAGCTGGGCCTAACGAGCAACCTGACACTCGACGCCACGCTGAATACGGACTTCGCCCAGGCCGAAGTGGACGACCAGCAGGTCAACCTCACGCGGTTCGGGCTCTTCTTTCCCGAGAAGCGCCAGTTCTTCCTCGAGCGTGCCGGTGTCTTCGATTTCGCGACCGGCGGGTTCGGCGACGCGAGCCGGCTCTTTCACAGTCGCCAGATCGGGCTGACGCCCCAGGGTCTGCCCATCCGGATCCTTGGCGGGGCGCGCGTGGTCGGCCGCGTCGGCCGCTGGGATCTCGCCGCGCTGGACATGCAGACCGAAGGCTCGGGACTCGGCCCGGCCGAGAACTTCGGAGTGCTCCGCGTCAGACGCCAGGTGGTGAACGCGGCGAGCACGCTCGGTGGCATTGTCACGAGCCGCGTGTCCGACGGTGGCCGCTACAACTACACCTACGGCACCGACGCGCTGCTGCGCGTCCGAGCGAACGACTACGTCACGCTCCAGTGGGCGCAGTCGATCGACGACAGCCTGGGCGGAAGCCTCGCGTCAGGGATGGCGCGCGCCCTGTTGGAGCGCCGCGCGGCGCAGGGCCTCGTGTACCGGCTCGGGGCGAAATGGTCGGGCCCCGACCACCAACCCGAGCTCGGGTTCTTCACGCGGCGTGACTTCAGGCAGTTCGAGGGAAACCTGCGCTACGGCTGGTACCCGGGCACGCGCACGATCTTCCACAACATTCAACCGAGTTTGCTCGCATCGACGTTCATTCGAAACGCCGATGGCGTGGCAGAGACCGTTCAGCTGTCGTCGTACCTGAACTTCGCGTTCAAGTCTGGTGTCAGCGGATTTCTGTTCCACGGGCTCTCATCCGAGGTCCTCGGCCGGACCTTGCAGCTCGCGCCGAACGTAAGTGTGCCTGCCGGACGGCACACCTTCCGCACGACATCGCTCACCGTGAGCCCGCGCGCGGGCGCCCGCTTTCGTACCGGCATGTCGGTGGGCTACGGGGAGCTGTACGACGGTCGGCAGCTCACGGCGTCGTTGTCACCGACTGCGACCATCTCGCCAAATCTCGAGCTGAGCGGCGAGTATCAGGTCAACCGCGTGCGGTTCGCGTCGCGGTCGCAGTCGCTCGCGGCCGACATCGCTCGCATCCGCGCGCAGGTCGCGCTCAATACGAAGCTCTCGGCGAGCGGGTTCGTGCAGTACAACCGCTCGGCGGATGCGGTCGTGAGCAACGTGCGGATCCGCCTGCACCTGAACGAGGGGCGCGACCTGTTCGTGGTGTACAACGACCACCTCAATACGGAGCGAGATCGCCTCGTTCCCGCGTTGCCACTGTCGCAGGAGCGCGCGATCCTCGTGAAGCTGGCCTATGCGTTCTCACCGTAGCGGATCTGGGGTACGGGGGTATCAGCCATCAGCCATCAGCTATCAGCTATCAGCAAAGACCAGCTCGGCGTACGGCACGGCGCGCTCGGGCCGGTCGGAACGGCGATGCCGCGGAAGCGGCCGAAACGGCCGGATGACGGCGTTGCACCGCCGCCGCGTCGCGCGAGGCCGCGCCGCTTCGGCATCCAGAACGGAGGGTTGAAACGGAGGAGGGGATGAGGGGGATGAGTGGGATCGCTCCCCGTCCGGGACGCGCCCGCTCTCCAGAGCCGTGAAGTGAGGGGGAACCGCTCCCCGGGGCGAGCGGCGTCCCAAGGGAGCCGTTCCCCTCCTCAATTCACGCCGCTTGCACGAACCACTGTGCTGCCGCGTTGGTCAACTTCGTCATCCTGTTCATCCCGTCCATCCCCCTCGTGCCTTTCCCCAGATCGACCGGTCGCGATGCCGGCCGGGCGCGATGACGCTCGGAGGACTGGATGACGAAGATGCCCTGCGCGGCGACACCGTCGGGGTTCGCGCGTCCTCGCCTCGAAGCGACCCACGTGATCCGCCCCATCCGTTCAGATCCGTATCCCCCTTTCACGGGAGGCCAGCTCGCAAGAGCGGAGAGCAGCGCGCCGCGAACCGAACCTTCGCCGCCGTGGTCACACGCATCCGGCGATCATTACGCGCCTGCCCGCTAGAAGTAGAGATGCCCTTCCCGCGGGTAGCGCGCGTGTCGCGCGATCGCCGAGTGGTCGACGGCCGCGAACGCCTGGGCCGCGCCGAGTGCGGCGAGCACTGCGTCGATCGCGTCGCCGCCGGGATCGCGCATCATCACGCGGCGATCGCGATCCTCGAGTCGAACGAGTGACGCGATCCCATCGACGATCACGCGACGTGTTCGTCGGCGGCGGTGCGTGAGCGGACCACCGGCCGGTTGCTTGTAGTTCTGATGCGGTAGCCCCAGCCGCTTGAGTGTCGACGCCGGACACGCTTCCACCAGCACGCGATCGGCGGTCGCCAAACGATCGTACTGGAACGGAAGGACGGCGGTGCGGAGGTCGAGTCGCAGCGGGGCGAGCACGTCGTGCATCCCGTAGAACGTCTGGTAGATGATGCGGTAGTGATACGGATCGAACGGCGCGCGCGCATCGACGTCCGTCTGCCGGCGGATGTGCATGCGGTCGCCCAGCGCACGCGCGCGGCGGAGGCATTCCAGCCCGAGACCGTAGTCGTCGGACGCGTACTCCCGCACGAGCTCGAGCTGCCGCGGCCAGCGTGATCGGGCGGGGAAGAGCTCGACCGGCAACCCGAACGGAAAGTCGAAGGCCCACAGGGCGTCTCGTGAACGCGTCACGAGCCACACGAGATGCGTGAGGGCTGGTCCGCGCTCGGCCGTGCCCGCGAGGCGATCCAGTCGCCGGAGGGAGCCTAACGCGAAGGCAGGGTCCGGCCCTGCCGCGGTCGCGGGATCGAGTCGCGCGATCCACGTCGTGCGCCCCGCGAGCCTCGCCCCGCTGAAATCCACCCCGAACACCACTGCAAAGGCGCGCTCCGGCGCCTGATACGCTGATACCGCC
This sequence comes from Gemmatimonadaceae bacterium, assembly GCA_036280115.1. Lineage (GTDB taxonomy): Bacteria > Gemmatimonadota > Gemmatimonadetes > Gemmatimonadales > Gemmatimonadaceae > JAJKIV01. The sequence goes on along the minus strand of DASURJ010001044.1, from coordinate 2,989 downwards.
ACGCCCGGCCTCGTCCCTTCTCTCGGATGTCGTCCGGCCGGAAACGTAGCACGCGGACCACGCCGGGAGCGGCGTCACGGATTCTCACGGGAGCGATCACGCGCGTCGTGTGCTCGGCGGTGCCGGTCGGCGCGATGTCAAGCGCCAGATATGGCGTGGCATCCAACCGGGAGGTTTCTTGACCGGCCTCCGACCACGGTTCTAGATTCGCGCCCTCGCCGACGGGCGCTCGCCGCCGGGCTCCGTCTCCTTCTCCCGTTGCTCGGAGGTAAGGCATGAAGCGAAGCACCGTGCTGCTCGGCGTATGTGTCGCCGCGACGGTTGCGCTGGCCGGCTGTCAGGACGCAGTTACGGCACCGCCGTCGAGTACGCCGCGGGCTCAGCAGCCCAGCACCTTCCAACCGGCGGTTCTGAACTTCGGCTCGCTGGACACTGGCCCCCTCAGCCTGCTTGCGGTGGGTCCGCGATCCGACCTCCGTGCCGTGGACTTCTCGCGAGCAATCGACCCCAGCGACTATGTGTGCACCCCGGGGTCGCCAGTCATCTCGTGGCTCAACGGGGAGATCGGAAGGGTTGCGCAGGCCGGTGAGATCGCCATACTCGCCGAGCTCGTCAACGAATGGGCCGCCGCCGACGTTCCCGTCCTCGAGGCGTGGGCGTTCGAAACGCCCGCCACACCCCAGTACTTCGGCTATAACGGCGAGTTCACGGAGGTCGTCCGGAAGGCGGAGCGCGACGTGAAGCACTTCTGGGCCATCCCGTCCGACGACATTCAGCTGCTTGCCATGCACGGCAGCGTATTGCTGGACGTGCAGAAGGTATCCGCGACCTACCAGTTCGTGTTCGGGGTGCCGGAACCATTCGCGACGCAGTTCGCGACCCACGTGCGCAATCTCGTGCTTGCGGCGCCCTCGTTGAACGGTGGCAATTACCCCTACTTCACGTTCAACGCCGTCTCGTTCCCGGCTCAGCTCGGCCGGCCCGACAAGATCGTGATGGGTGACGGCGTGCTCGCAGGCTTCGACGCGATCGGCCTCGGCGACGTGGCCCCACCGGCCATTTACGTCCACGAGTTCGCGCACCAGATCCAGTTCGAGAAGGGTTACGACAACGACCCGCTCGCAACGACTGGTAGCACGGCCGAACAGACGCGGTACCTCGAGCTGATGGCCGACGCGTTCTCCGGCTACTACCTGACGCACAAACGCGGCGCCGCGATGAATCGGAAGCGCGTCGAACAGTTCCTCCAGATTTACTTCCAGCTCGGCGACTGCGCGTTTGCCAGCGCCGGACATCACGGCACGCCGAACCAGCGGTTGGCGGCAGCGCGGTTCGGGTTCACCGTGGCGGATGAGGCGCAGAAGCAGGGGCACATCCTGACGCCGGACCAGTTCCACGCTCGGTTCCTGGCGTACTACTCGACGATCATCGCGCCCGACGCGCCGTAGGTTCGCCCCCGGGACGCCTTGCGCGTCTCGATCGTAGAAGAGCGCCTCCAGCACTGAGATGCTGGAGGCGCTCTTCCTTGAAGGATCGGCTTACCCCGGGGCGTGCCCGGTCTCGTCGGGCGTGCGGGGGCGAACGTCACGCCGGTTCGTGATCGCCCACTCGGCCCTCGGGTCCTCGACGTCGAGCCGCCGGATGCCGCCCGGAAACCGTCCCTGTAGCTTCGCGTACTCCGCCTGCTTCGTGGCATCAGGATGCGTCCAGTCGTGCAGGTAGTACACGGCCTGCACGCCGGCCTGCAGCATCTCCTTCGTGCAGCCGAAGCAGGGACGCATGGTCGAGTATACGACGCTCCCCTCGACCGCGATCCCGAACCGTGCTGCCGCGAGGAGCGCATTCTGCTCGGCGTGAACGCAGATGCAGAGGTCGTAGCCAGTGCCTGACGGGTACTGGTCGCGGTTCGCGCAGCGATGACAGCCGCCTTCCGAGCAGTTCGGCATGTTTTCCGGCGTGCCGTTGTATCCGGTCGACACGATTCGCCGGTCCACGACGACGACGGCGCCAACCCGGTTGCCCGTGCAATCGGCACGCTCACGAACGGCGAGCGCGATGCCCATGAAGTACCGGTTCATGTCCGGCCGCGACATGCCGACCCCGTCGGTGGTCATGCGGCGATGGCCTTCAACGCGCGCACGAACGTGTCCAGCTCGGCCGTCGTCGTGTAGACGTGCGGCGTCACGCGGACGCCGTGTACCCCGGCCTCGGCGCGGTCGATCGCCACGGTCCAGACGCGATACCGCTCGAAGAGCTCACGCGCGAGATCGCCGGGCTTCATCCCGGCCACACCGACGTTCGCAATGGCACACGAGCGGTTCGCGTCGCTGGGCGTGTTGAGGACGATCCGCGGGACACCCCGAACCTGACGCGTCCAGTACTGCTGCAGAAAGCGAAGCCGCGCTTCCTTCCGTGCCACCCCGATACTCTCATGGAAGTCGATGGCATTGTCGATCGCGAGGTCCGTGTGGACCGGGTGCGTTCCGGTATGGTTCAGTTTCCGGATGTCGGTATCGGGAAACCCGCTGTCACCGTAAATGGGCCAGAGCTTCTCGATCTTCTCGCGGCGGACGTAGAGGATACCGGCGCCTAACGGCACGCCCAGCCACTTGTGAAGGGACGCTCCGTAGTAGTCGCCGCCGAGGTCGGGGATCCTGAAGTCGAGCTGGGCGAAGGCGTGGGCACCGTCGACCATGACGTCCACACCCCGCGCGCGCGCCATGGCGGCGATGGCGCGAACAGGGAGGATGTGCCCGGTGATGTTCACCATGTGGCACACCATCAGGAGACGTGTCTTTGGCGTGATGGCGCTTGCGTAGAGCTGCACGATCTCATCGTCCGACCGCGGGTCGGATGGCAGCGACACGACGCGATTCACCATCCCGTACCGGCGTGCCTGGAGCGTGAACATGTCGAGCATCGCGCCGTAATCCTGCGCCGCCATGACCGCCTCGTCCCCGGGTTTCCAGTCGTAGCCGGCGATGACCGT
>DASURJ010001043.1:0-3365 GCA_036280115.1 Gemmatimonadaceae bacterium | reverse complement strand
AACGGTGGTGGACTGCCGTCGCGGCATCTTGAAGTACACGGAGACCGTGGTGTACTCGGCTTCCTTGTCGGTGGCGATCGCGACGAGCGTGGAATCCTGATCTGGCACGCCGAACTTCTGGCGAGGTCGCCCGTTAGGCTTCGGCGGTACGTCGCTGAAGTGGTTCTTGATGAGCTGCTCGATCTTCGCGACGTCGAAATCGCCTACGGCCACGACCGCCATGAGGTCGGGGCGATACCAGTCGGTGTAGAAGCGCCGGACCGCCGCGGGCTTGAACGTCTCCAGCGTCGTCTTGTCGCCGATCGGCAGCCGCTCCGCATAACGCGACCCCTGGAGCAGGATCGGCAGCTGTTTGTCCATCATCCGCGCATCCGCGCCGCGGCCGAGGCGCCACTCCTCGATGACGACGCCGCGTTCCTTTTCGATCTCGGCCGAATCGAGCGTGATCGCACGTGCCCAGTCCTCGAGGATGTCGAACGCCTTTCCCTCGATGCTGGCCGAGTCGGTGGGGATCTGCAGCTCGTAGATGGTCTCGTCGAAGCTCGTCGAGGCGTTGATGTCGGGCCCGAAGCGCATGCCGACGGACTCGAGGTAGCTGACGAGCTGGTTCTTCGGGAAGCGGGCGGTGCCGTTGAACGCCATGTGCTCGAGGAAGTGCGCCAGGCCGCGCTGGTCGTCGTCCTCGACGATGGAACCGACCTTGACCACGAGGCGCAGCTCGGCGCGCTTCTCCGGCTTGGCGTTCTGCCGGATGTAGTAGCGGATACCGTTAGGCAGCGTGCCGACGGTGACCTTCGGGTCGCGCGGCAAGGGCGTGGCGCGCGCGGTGTCGATCGTCGCGGCTGGCGGCCGGACGTCCGAAACGACCTGAGCCCCGAGCGTGGGCGGCGCGATCGCGGATGTGACGACGGCGGCGCAGGCGAGCGAGTACGCGGCGTGAGCGCCGGCGCGCCACCACGAATGTGCGGACATGGCGTGATCCCGAGTTGAGCGAGGGAGAATGCCGTAGAGTACGCCGCGGTACGGATGAACAAAAGGCGCGGCTGGTGTGGTTTGGGGACGGGGGGATCGGACCAGGGGTCGGTCGATGGGGAGTTGTCAAGACCGTCAGGGTCTCGCGCGCACATGCCGGTCCGATCTTGCTCGGCCCGCACGGGAGGCGTAGCATCGCGACACAACGCATTCCTCCCCTGATATGGAGGCTCTCCGTTATGTCGCCTTTCGCGTCCGCCCCCCCTCCACCCGAGCGGCACGGCGCGCACGTCCGCCGCGCGGGATTCGTCGCTCGAACCCTCACCGTCGCGGCGCTCGCTCTTGTCGCCGCGACGTCACAGCTGGCTGCACAGGAGGGCACGATCTCTGGCACGGTCGTCGCCGACGGCATCTCGATCCCGATCGCTGAAGCGCAGGTTCGCGTCGTCGGCACGAACATCGGAACGACGACGGACGCCGGCGGCCGATTCCGACTGACCGGTCTCACGGGCACCGAGGTGTCGATCGAAGTCCGACGGCTGGGATATCGTCAGACGACGGTGACGGCCCGCGTCGGCGAGACGAACGTGCGGATCGCGCTTCCAGAACGACGCGTGGAGCTCGACGCGGTGGTCGTGACGGGAACGGCGGGCGCGACAGAGAAACGAGCGGTTGGAAACGCGGTTTCCACGATCAAGGCCGCCGAGATCACCGAGGTGGCGCCAGTGAGCAACCTGCAGGAGCTCATCGGCGCGCGTGCGGCTGGCGTCGTGCTCATGTCCGCGAGCGGCGCGGTCGGGACCGGCTCCCGCGTACGCGTTCGCGGCACGTCGAGCCTCTCACTCAGCAATCAGCCACTGCTGTACGTGGACGGCGTGCGCGTGAACAACCAGGCGAACTCGGGGCCGGCCAATCAGGCCTTCGGATCGAGCTCGATCTCGCGCCTCAACGACATCAACCCCGATGAGATCGAGTCGATCGAGGTCATCAAGGGACCGGCGGCCGCAACGTTGTACGGCACCGAGGCCACGAACGGCGTCATCCAGATTCTCACCAAGCGCGGTGCCGCGGGGCGTTCACAGTGGAACCTCGTCGCGAAGCGCGGCGGCAACTACCTCCGCGACGCCGAGGGCCGGTTCCCGGTCAACTACCAGCGGCTGAACGCGACCGCGCCGATCGAGACCATCGACATCGTGGAGCGCGAGGAGTCGCTGGGCCACCCGATCTGGCGAACCGGGGACGTCAACGAGTACGACCTGAGCGTCAACGGCGGCTCGGAGCTGTTCCGGTTCTATGTCTCAGGGGCGCTCGAGAACAGCGAAGGCGTCGACCCCAACAACTCCGTCCTTCGCCACAACGGCCGGGCGAACCTGACGCTGGCGCCGCATCGGACGGCAACCGTGAACATCAGCACGGGCTACATCACCGGAAAAACGCGGCTCGCCTGCGAGGCCGGATGCGGTGGCCGCGTGTGGGGAACCATCCTCGCGAACCCGAACAACCTCGTCGGGCCGAACGCGCGTCAGCGCGGGTTCCACAGCGGCACGCCGGAGGAATACGACGTGCTCGCGCAGTACTGGCAGAACGTCTCGCGGTTCACAGGGAGCTTGCAGTTCACGCACCAGCCGATCTCGTGGTTCAGCCACCGGCTCAACGCGGGCACCGACCGGACCGAAGAAGGGAACGTCTCGTTCACGCCACGCGTGGACTCCCTCATCGGCGTGCCGGCGTGGGGCTCTTCGGCGTTAGGCGGAAAGGGCATCACCGACCGCAACGTGCACGTCAACACGGTGGACTACTCGGCCACCGCGTCGTTCGACCTGCTGCCGACACTGCGCTCGCAGACCTCGTTCGGCGGTCAGTTCTATAACACGGAAACGGCGTTCGTTTCCGCCTCGGGAAGCGTGTTCCCCGCACCGGGCCTGACCGCCGTCTCGGCCACCACGCTCGACCGAACCAACTCCGAGGACTCCGAAGAGGAGAAGTCGCTCGGGTTCTTCGTGCAGCAGCAGTTTGGCTGGAAAGACCGCGTGTTCCTCACGGCCGGCCTGCGCAGCGACGATCACAGTGCGTTCGGGCAGAACTTCGACCGCGTGTATTACCCGAAGTTCAGCGCCAGCTGGGTGCTGAGCGAGGAACCGTTCTGGCGATTCCCCGTCGTCGACGCGCTCAAGCTGCGGGCCGCCTACGGGCGCTCGGGGCAACAGCCGGTGAATTTCGATGCCCTTCGCACGTACCGGCCGGAAACGGGACCTAACGACGGGGCCGCCGCGACGCCTCAGAACATCGGCAACCCGGATCTCGGTCCGGAGCGCGGCGAGGAGCTGGAGCTCGGCTTCGACGCCGGCCTGCTCAACGACCGGCTCGGTTTCGAGTTCACGTACTACAACAAG
>DASURJ010001042.1:0-8273 GCA_036280115.1 Gemmatimonadaceae bacterium | reverse complement strand
CCTCGAGCGCGGCGTGGGCGTGCCACCCGGTTACGCGCTCGTACAGTGCGTCGGGACGCTGGAAGTGGCCGTCGTGGTCACTGACTAGTGCTCCGTCACGGTAGAGTTGACGGGCGCCTGGACGGGTGGCCCCGCGAGAGCCCCGCGATGCCGTCGGGCCGGGCTTCGGGCGCCGGCTGATCGGTCGGGGAGTGATCAGTGGGCGGTGATCAGTGGGCGGTGATCAGTAGGCAGTGATCAGTCGGGCAGTCATCAGTCGTGAGTTCATTAGTCGTCAGTGCTCAGCCGCGTCGCTGGCCACCGACGACCGAGGCACCCACGACGGATGACTGGCCGCCGTTCGCCCGTCCCCGTCGCCCGTCGCCCGTCGCCCGTCCCCTATCTCTCTGGTCAATGCGAGAGCCGCTCTCCGTCGCGCGGAGTGATCCGCTTGAATCGGCCCATCCGCATGATCCGTGTCGCATCACCCGGGTGCCGGCCCGTCGCCGGACCCGTACGCGCAACTGTGGGACCGGCCAGTGTGCCTTGCTGATAGCTGATAGCTGATAGTGTCAGCTGTCAGGCATTGCCGGTATCGGGCAGTCCGGGAGCTCCAGCGCTCCGGCCGCCGCGAACACGTCCACGAGATGCGCCACGTCGTTCACGCCGACGTCATCCGACACGAGTCCTGCGCCGCGCAGGCCGTCGAGTAGCGCCGGAACGTCACGCGTGCCGTCACAGAGCTCGAGCAGCGTCGGCGCCAGCGGCGGTGCCTTCACCAGCGCGTGCGTCGGCCAGGCCGTCTCGATCGCGGCACCCACCGTGAACCACGCGCCCGACGCGTCCGACTCGAGGTGCACGGCGAGCCGAGCACCCGGCGCGACGCGCGGACGTTGTCCGCGCAATCGTTCCTCGGGCGTCGCCCCCGATGTGGCGGCGCGGCGCGCCCACCGAAACACCCAATCCACCGCCCGATAGTCCGGAGACTTGCCCGCCACGCGGCGCTCGGTCACCGGCGCCCGACCCTCAGCGTCACGACGCACCTCGACGATCGAGAGGGCGAACCGTTCGACGCCCAGGCTGTCGAAGTGCTTCAACCATCGCTCGCAGTCGACGAAGTCCTTCCCGCCCTTCGTGACGTTCCGGTACGCCTCCATGGGGCCGTACTCGCCGTTCTCGAGGATGACGATGTCGAATGCTTCCCCGCCCGGGCCCAGCCACTCGCGAACGCGGCTCGCGATCGGCGCCCCACGGCGGTCGCTCAGCGCCGCCGTCATGACGAACCGCCCACCAGGCCGGAGATGCGCACCGAGTCCTTCCACGATCTGGCGGGCGACGCGCTCCCCGTCGGCGCCCCCGTCACGAAAATCGAACCGGTGCGAGAGTGCCGGGACGTACGGCGGGTGCGCCACCACGAGGTCGAACGTCTCGCCGCCTAACGCCGACCAGGCATCGCTCTCCACCACGTGCACGCGGTCGGCGAGATCGTTGAGCCACGCGTTGAAGCGGGCGAAGTGGACGCACCGCGGCGCGATGTCGTTCGCCCAGGCCTCGGCCGCACCGTGGCGGACCGCGCGGAGCGCGGCGATTCCCGTTCCGGCGCACATCTCCAGCACGCGGCCGCCCGGCGCGTCGGGCACGGAGTCGAGGAAGCGTTGCGTGAGGTCGCTCAGGGCGCTGAAGACGTAGTCCCGTGCGACCGCGTCGATGTCGCCTGCGCGCATGGGCTGCCGGTCGGACGCGAGCCAGAGTCCCTGGGTGGGGTAGAGCATCACCGTGGCGACGAGGGCGGTCGGGTCGTCGCTTGCCGGCGTCACCACCCCGAGCGCGCCGAGCGCCGCGAGCGTCTCGACGCCGAGGAGGCGCTCCACCAGCGACGCGGGAACGGTCTCCCCATCGATGAGCAGCCTAACGAGGGCTGCGTTCGCGTCCTCGGGCACCCCGGTGAGCGTGGTCCGCCCGTCGGCGATCCGCTTGACGTTGTAGAGGGACTGGACGCCAAGGCGCGTGGCGACCGTCGGCTCGTCGAACCGCACGGCGCGCAACGTGTCGCGAAGCCGGGCGAACTGCCCGGGCTCGCCGAGCACCAGCGGGAAATCATTCGACACGACGCTTCTCTCCTGGCTGCGAACGTGATGGTGAGCGCGCCCGGCGCAGTCGGCGAGGCCACCCGTCGCGAGACGGCGACCCGGGCCGCAATTCTCGCCGCTCGCCGGCCGGGGTCAAGACGCCGCTGGCGCCGCGTCGCTCACTTCTTACGTTGTATCGCATGTCTTCTCTCGATCTCGTCCTCTGGAGTAAGGGGACGCTCCTGACGCCGCAGCACCTGCAGGCACAGGACCGCTACCTTGATGAGCTCCTGCGCCTTCAGCTCGGCGCACTGACGTTCTGCCCGTGGGGCATCACCCGGCTCGAGATCGACCGTGAGGCGCTCGCCGGCGGCACGGTCGTCGTTCGCGTCGCCAGCGGGCGGTTCCCCGACGGACTTCTCTTCGATGCGCCGGCATCCGATCCGGCACCGCCGCCGAGGGCACTCGATACCGCGTGGCAGCAGGACCAACGCGCGATGGTGGTGTCCATCGCCGTCCCGGAGTACCGGCCCGGTGCGAGAAATGTGGTCGGCCGCGAGGCGCGGCACACTGGTGCGGCGACGACCGCGCGATGGCGCGGCGAGGATCAGCTCGCGCGCGACGAGACCACTGGCCTCGCCGAGCGACCGATCCAGATCGCGAGGCCGAACCTCCGGCTACTGCTCGAGGGCGAGTCGGCGGAGGGGTATGTCGCGATGCCGCTCGTGCGCCTGTTGCGGACGCCGGCCGGTGAGCTGTCGCTCGACCCGACGTTCGTACCTCCGCTCCTCGACGTGAGCGCGAGCCCGTTCGTGATGGGAATCGCGCATCGCATCCTCGAGCGCGTGGCGGCGAAGGCGTCGTCGCTGTCGGGCACGCGGCGACAGCGCAACCAGGGGCTGGCCGACTTCTCGGTGACCGACGTCGCGAGCTTCTGGCTCCTGTACACGCTCAACACGCATCTCCCGCAGCTGAGACACCTGCACGACGTGCGGCACGGACATCCGTCGGCGCTGTGGGAGGCGCTCGTCGCGCTCGCGGGCGCGCTCACGACATTCGCCGCGTCGTCGCGTGCTGTGCCGACGTACGATCACGCCCGCCTGGGCGAATGCTATGGCGCGCTCGAGGCGCAGCTGCTGGAGTTGCTCGAGACCGCGGTGCCAGAGGTGGCGGTCGCGCTGCCGCTGCGGACGGTTCGTCCGTCGGTGCAGGCCGTGGCGGTGGAGCAGGAGCGGTGGCTTTCGGCGCCGGGGTGGTACCTCGCCGTGAGCGCGCCCGTTCGGCAGGCGGAGCTCGTATCGAAGGTGTTGACGGGCTGCAAGGTGGGGTCGGCAGACGTGGTCGACACGCTGATCCGCCAGGCGTTGCCGGGGCTGGAGCTCGCGCACGTGCCGCAACCGCCGGCCGCGGTACCGGTGAAGCTCGATTTCATGTACTTCGCGGTGAAGCGCGCCGGCGGCGCGTGGGACGCGGTGGCGCGAGCGCGGAATCTGGCGGTCTACGTCCCGGCCGAGCTGGGCGACGCGCGCTTCGAGCTCGTAGTCGTCTTGGTGTGAGTCGCCGTTCGACTCCCGATTCCCGATTCCCCCCGCCCGGCTTCGCCGGGCACCCGCCCGACAGCTCAGGGTTTACTTCGAGGGCGGCGCGGGAATGGCCGGCGTCGCCGGCACCTCGACGTTCGGCACGACCGGCGCCGCGTTAGGCGGCGCGGGACGGAACACGAAGTACAGCACCAGCGCGATCGCGAGCACGAGTACCACGTTGAGCGCGATGATGAGGCCGAGCGGCACTGTCCGCTTCGGCTTCACGGGCTCGGCCGCGGACACTGGCGTCGCGGACTTCGGCGTCGGCGGCGCGGGCGTCGCCGACTGGCGAATCAGCATCGTGTAGTCGCTCGGCCCACCGCCGCGCCCGCCGACAAGCGGCGACGCGGGTGCGCCCCGGGCGCCCGGGTTGGTGAACACCGGCGGCGCGATGACGGGCGGCAGCGGCGTCTGCTCCCCACCTGGTGACGAGAGCGGCGAGGGCGGGACCGCGAGCGGCGGTGGCGCCAGCGGCGGTGGTCCCAGCGGCGGCGGCGCCAGCGGCGGCGACGCGAAAGGCGACGACGCGAAAGGCGACGACACGAGCGGCGAGGGGGCCGGCGGCATGCTCGCGGGGGCGCCTAACGACGATCCAGGACCACCCGCCGGCGGAACCGACGGAGCAGCGAACGCCGCCGAGGACGAGGCGCCGAGTGGTGGAGCGGACGGCGCCGGCGGCGGGCTGAACATCGGGCTTGGCCGAGGCGCGTCGAGCGGCGGCGGAGCTCCGAGCGGGGGCCCGAAAGACGGCACGGGGGTCGGCGGAACGAGCGGCGACGATGCGATGTCCGACGGCGACGGCGCCGCGGGCGGACGGAACAGCGCCGTGAACTCACCGGGCTTGAGCGGTGGCGCGGCGGGGGTCCGGGGCGCGGGTGGTTCCGCGTTAGGCGGCGCGGGCGGCGTACGCGGGGGGGCTGCAGGCCGCGTCACCGGCGCGGCCGGCGTGGTTGGCGTGGTTGGCGCGCTCGGCGTGGTTGGCGCGGCCGGCGTGGTTGGCGCGGCCGGCGTAAGCGGTGCCGCCGGCATGGCGGAACTTGCGAGCTGGCCCAGAGTCGCCGGCTCCACCGGCGGCGCCGCACCAGCACTCTGAAAGAGCCGAGTGAACTCACCCGGCGGTGGCGCGGGTGACGGAGGAGCCGACCGCGTGGACTCGACCCTCCCGATCACGAAGCTTTCCGTCGCGCCGGCCGTGCGCGGTGGCGCAGAAGGAGGCGGCGGCGCAGCAGGAGGCGACGTCGCCGCCGCCGGATCCGGCGCGCGTGCACCGAGCCACTCGGGAAACGTCGACAGCCCAGCGAGAAACTCACTGACGATCGCGAACCCACCCGCCGTGGCCGTCAGCTCGACGATCTTCGACCGGTCGGCCGCAGGCAGCACCTCGACCTGTGCGCGCAGCCGCTCCACGGCTTCCGGCTCGGCACCGTCCAGGATGTGCACCATGACCGGACGGCCGGTGGACGTCTCCTGGGCGTTGTGCGTGCGAATGCCGCCGCCCAGTGCGACGCATTTCAGAAGGCGGTAGCGATCGTCGAAGCTGTTCATCAGAGACTATATTGTTCACTCACTCATGACGTGGCGCAATCACGCCGTGTCACTCACGTCGCCACTTCGGATTCCGTCATGCGCCTCCCTCCGCGCCGAGTGAACCGCGTCGTCTGGGAAGAGGGAATGTTCCTCGCCCCCCAGCACTTCCAGGCGCAACGGCGGCACTTCGAAGAGTGTCTCGGCCACACGATCGACGCGCTCTTTCCGTTCGGGTACGGCGTCACGAGCGCGGCACTCGACACTGAGGCGCTTGGCGGTGGCACGCTCGCCCTGTCCCACGCCCGAGGGATCTTCCCGGACGGAACCGCCGTCGCTGTCCCGGAAGCCGACGCCCCACCGCCCGCGACGTCACTCGCCGACCGCTTCTCGCCGACACGAGGTGCGCACCTCGTGCTGCTCGCCATCCCGGCGTGGCAGCCCGACGCGGCGAACGTCGCCGTGGCGAACGGCGCTCACGCGGATCGGTTGGGAACCGGCGACATGCGTGGCACTCGATATGTCGAAACCGTAGCCAACGTCCGCGATGAGACCTCGGGGGAAGACGCGACCGAGATCCATTTCGCCGCGAAGCGACTCCGGCTCTGCCTCGACCATGAGGTCGCACCGACCGACGTCACGCTCCCGGTCGCCCGTGTGCGCCGAGACGGCAGCGGCCGATACGTCGTGGACCCGGACTACATTGCGCCCACCCTGCAGATCGGCGCGAGCGAACGGCTGCTCGAGATCCTGCGATCGGTCATTGGAATGTTGGAGGCGAAGGGGGCGTCACTCAGCGCGTCGCTGGGGCCGGCCGGAACGCAGCGGGCCGGCGCCGCACCGGCGGCGTACGTGGGTAACGAGCTCGCGACGCGGTGGCTCCTGCACGCCGTACGCTCCGCGGAAGCGCCGCTCCGCCACCTGCTCGCGACGCGGCGCGCGCATCCGGAACGCCTGTGGACCGAGCTCTCGAGGCTTTCGGGCGCCCTCTGCACGTTCTCGCTCACGACGCAGGCGCGCGACCTCCCGACCTACGCCCACGATGACCTCGGCGGGTGCTTCGGTGCGCTCGAGCACCACCTGCGGACGCACCTCGACGTGGTCGTGGCCGCGAAGGCGGTGGTCATTCCCCTCCCTCGCGGGCAGGACACGCTTTACGGGGCGGCCATCGGTGACCCGCGGTGCTTCGACGCCAGCGCGCGATGGTTCTTAGGGGTGCGGAGCGCGCTGTCCGCGCGTGACACGATCGTGGCGCTCCCCCAGCTCTCGAAGGTGTGCGCGAGGAGGTTCGTGCTGGAGCTCACGCGGCGGGCCATCCCGGGCTTCACGCTCGAGCACGTGCCATCGCCGCCCGCGGGGCTCGCGCCCCGCGCCGAGCTCACGTACTTCGAGGTCGTTCGCGCCGGGCCATGCGACACGGCACTCACGGCGACGAAGGAGATCGGCGTGTACGTGCCCGACTCGTTCGGCGAGGCGGTCTTCGAGCTGGCGGTACTCGTCGCGGAATGACGGCGGTCGATCGCATGGCGCGATCGGCCCGGGCACCCTAGCTTCGCGGTGCGTCGCCGCACCCATGATCGTCTGTCTGGAGAGCGGCGGCCTCGCCGCATCTCCCGAGTGCCGTGCCATGACGAGTCCTGTCGCCGTTCCCTCCGCTGCCGCATCCGCGTTGACACCCGCCTCCGCGACGCCGGTCGGCGCGGGACGTCTCGCTCTGATCCTCCAGGAGCTGTTCACCGCGACCGCGCGCCTGCGCGGCGATCGCCAGCCTGTGCCCGATGCGGGCGCGTTCCGGGCGCAGCTCCTCGAGCTCGTTCGGCGCGCGGATCAGGAGGCGCAGGCCGCGGGCTACACGCCCGCCGACTCGCGTCTCGCGATCTTTGCCGCCGTCGCCCTCCTCGACGAGTCCGCGCTCAACTCGCGACAGCCGGCGCTGGCCGAGTGGGCCCGGCGCCCGTTGCAGGAGGAGCTGTTCGGTGGGCATATGGGCGGGGAGTGGTTCTTCCAGCACGTCGACCAGCTACTCGCGCGTCCCGACTCCGCCGTGCTCGCCGATCTGCTCGAGGTGCATCATCTCTGTCTGCTCCTCGGGTTCCGCGGCCGCTACGGGGCCGAGGATCGTGGGGCGCTGCACGCGGTCGCCTCGCGCCTCGGTGAGCGCGTGGTACGGATGCGCGGGGCGCCCGGCGAGCTCACGCCGTCGTGGCGCCCACCTAACGATGCAGTCGCCGGACGCGACCCCTGGATTCGCCGCCTGGTCATCGGGCTCACCGTCAGCGCGGTTCTGGCAGCGGCGCTCTGGGGCGCCGCCGCGCTGTCACTGCGCGGGTCCGTCCGGCAGATCGAGACGCTCGCGGCGCCGCGATCGGCCGCGAACTGATCGCGCCCGACGACTCGTGCCTTCCTTCGCCAGTTCCGCCTCCGCCTAACGACCATGGCTCGCAGCAAATCGACGCGCTGGTACGCCGCCCTCGCCGTGCTCCTGGCGTTCATCCTCCTCGCCTGGCTGTTGGGCGGGGTGCTCACGCTCACCGACGGCGAGCGCGTGGCGCTGCGCGTGGGCCTCGTGGTACTCGGGCTCGTGGCCGCGGGGTCGTTGTTGTGGTTCCTGCGCCCCGTCGACGAGCCGGTCGAGGTTGCCGCCGGCCCGGGGCGTGACGACGCGCTGGCCGCGGTCGCGGCCGCGCGTGCGCGGGTGGCGCGCGGCGCGCTCGACGCGAAGCCCATCGTCCTCGTCGTGGGCTCGCAGGGCAGCTGCAAGACGACGGTCGTCGCGCGCTCGGGAACGGACCCGCAGCTCCTCGCCGGTGATGCCCCGGCGGCGAAAGGCGATGCGCCGCCATCGACCGCGGGCGCAAACCTGTGGGCGGTGCGCGACGCGGTGCTCGTCGAGGCGGGCGCGCCGGTGCTCACCGACGAGAGTCGCTGGCGGCGGTTCGTGCGCTCGCTGCGCGCGCCGCGCCTGGCCGCCGCGTTCGGCCGTGCCGAGGCGCCGCCACGCGCGGCCGTCGTGTGCGTGAGCTGCGACCTGTTCTACGCTGGCGGTGCGGGCGAGCAGCTCGAGGGGCTCGCGCGACTCACGCGTGAGCGACTGAGCGAGGCCGCGCGCGAGCTTGGC
>DASURJ010001041.1:0-4055 GCA_036280115.1 Gemmatimonadaceae bacterium | reverse complement strand
GGGAGGCATCCCGAGGGTTCTCGCTTTGCTGATAGCTGATGGCTGATAGCTGATTGCTATCCACCAACCCCATTCGCGACACGAAGCGTATTCACGTGCGCTTGCACGGTGTCCCCGATATCCCGTCCGTATCCCCCCGCGATCGTGATCGCGACCGGAATCCCGACTTCGCGGCAGGCGTCCAGCACCATGGCGTCGCGGCGGGCGAGGCCGTCGAACGTTAGGCACAGGCGGCCAAGACGGTCGCCCTCGTGTGGGTCCGCGCCCGCGAGGTAGACGACGAGATCGGGCGCGGCCGACGACAGCACGCGGGGCAGGGCGGTCGCGAGCATGTCGAGATACACCTCGTCGCCCGTGCCGTCGGCAAGCTCCACGTCGAGCGAACCGGCGACCTTGTGGAACGGGTAGTTGCGGCCGCCGTGCATGCTGAACGTGAATACGGTCGGGTCGCCCGCGAAGATCGCGTGCGTGCCATTCCCCTGGTGTACATCGAGGTCGATGACGGCGGCGCGGCGGATGCGCCCGGAGCGCTGCAGCATGCGAATCGCGACGGCCACGTCGTTGAAGACGCAGAACCCCTCGCCGTGATCGGGGAAGGCGTGGTGCGTTCCGCCCGCGAGGTTCATGGCGACCCCGAGATCGACCGCGGCGGCGGCCGCTTCGCACGTCCCGCCGACGGCGCGGAATGATCGCTCGACGAGCGCCTCCGACCACGGGAGCCCGATGCGGCGCTGTTCCGCATCGGTCAACGTCCCGGACGCGAGGGCATCGATGTAACGCTCGGTGTGCACGAGCCGGAGCGTGTCGCGGCTCGCGCGCTCGGGCTCGTGCACGAAGGGCGGCGAGACCAGCCCGGCGGCGAGCACGGCGTCACGAAGCATCGCGTACTTCGCGATCGGGAATCGATGCCCCGGCGGGAGCGGAATCGTGTATCGCGCCGATGTCCAGCAGTGGAGCGGCATGGCGTTGGGCGCCGGGTGCGGCGCCGGGCCTCACATGGCCGGTGTGGTACCCGGCGCCTTGTGTACGACCCCGTTCTTCATCACGAACACCGGCTTCTCCATGGCCGTGATGTCGGCGATCGGGTCGCCTGGCACCGCGACCACGTCGGCCCACTTGCCGGCCGCCAGCGTGCCCACGTTGCGGTCCCAGCCAAGCAGCCGGGCGGCACTGCTCGTGCCGGCGACGATCGCCTGCATGGGCGTCATGCCGCCCCACTGAACGAGCAGCGTGAACTCGTGCCCGTTCGCGCCGTGGGGACCGACCCCGGCGTCGGTGCCTAACGCGATCGGCACCTTGTTGGCGACCGCGATCTTGACAGCGTTTCGCATCGCGGCCGCCGCCGCGAGCGCCTTCTCCGCGCGAAGCCCCGTCAGCACCCCGCTCTTGGCCGCGCGCTCCACGGCCTCGCCCGCCATGAGTGTCGGCACGAGGTAGGTCCCCTGTTGCGCCATGAGTCGCGCGCCCTCCTCATCGAGGAACGAGCCGTGCTCGATCGACGCCACCCCGGCGCGCGTCGCGATCTTGATCCCCTCGGTGCCGTGGGCGTGCGCGGCGACCTTGCGCTCGTGCCGCTCGGCCTCCTCCACCATCGCCCGCATCTCCTCGAGGCCGTATTGCGTCGTTCCGACCGCATCCCCCTCGGAGAGCACGCCGCCCGTCGCGCACGTCTTGATGACGTCCGCGCCGTACTTGACCTGGTAGCGCACTGCGGCCCGGATCTGATCGGGGCTATCGGCGATCCCTGTCCTGTAATCGCCATCCATGAGCCCGGGCTTGAAGGCGTTTTCGTCGCAATGGCCCCCGGTAATGCCGAGCGAGTGCGCGCCGGTCTGCATGCGCGGCCCGATGACCCACCCTTCGTTGATCGCCTTGCGCAACGCGATGTCGGCGAAGTTCGCGGACCCGACGTTGCGCACGCTGGTGAAGCCGGCGAGCAGCGTATTCCTCACGTTTCCCACGCCGAGGATCGCGCCGAACGCGTCGACGTCGCGCACGGCCTCGTCATCGCCAGCCGGGTCTCCGAGCGTCCGCCCGATGACGTGCGTGTGCGCGTCGATGAAGCCGGGCAGCAGCGTCGCGTTCCCGAGGTCGATCGTCCGCGCCCCAGCAGGTATCCTGACCGCCCCGTCGCGTCCGACGGCGACGATCCTGTCATCGGTGACGACGACCACGCCATTCTGGACCGGCGCGGCCCCGGTCCCATCGATGAGGCGCGCGGCCTTGAGCACGACGGTGCCAGTGCCCTTCGTGGGATTCGTCGGGGCCTGGGCCGCGAGGCCGAGCGGGAATACGAGGGCGGTCAGGACACGAATTCGCATGGCTGGTCCGGTAATGAGGTAGCGCCGCGGGTGAACGGGGCAGCATCGCACCACCCCGGGTGTCGTTCCGTCGCCTCGCGCGGCGATCAGCCGCCGCGCCTGCCTAACGTGACCTTGACCGTGACGCGCTCCGCACCACGAAGCACGACGATGTCGACGGTGTCCCCCGGCTTGTGGGAGTACAGGGCGTCCGTGTAGGCGTAGAGGTCCTTCACCGGCTTGCCGCCGAACTCCACGATGATGTCGCCCGCCTTCAACCCGGCGCTGTCGGCCGGGCTCCCGGCCCGAACCCCCGTGAGCCGCACGCCAGTCACCTCCGATGCCCCCATGTCGGGGATCGAGCCGAGGTACGCGGACGTCCCGGCACGCGATGACGTCGTAGGCGCCGCCGCAACGGCGCGCACGAACGTCAGCGGCGAGGAGCGATCGGCAATGTCGCGCGCGATGCGCTCCGCGAGCGATACGATCCGCGCAATACCGGCCGCGTTCACTCGCTCGGCATCGTCGGTGGCGCGATGATAGTCGTCGTGGACGTTCGTGAAGAAGTGCAGCACCGGGAGGTTCTTCGCATAGAACGAGCTGTGGTCCGACGCGCCGAATCCGTCGCCGGTGGCCGTGACGGACAGCGGCGCAACCGCGTTCGCGCGGGTGATGATCTCGTTCAGCTCTTCGGCCGTCGCGACGCCGTAGACGATGAGCCGGTCATCCCGCAGCCGGCCAACCATGTCGAAGTTCAGCATCGCGCGGACCCGGTCGAGCGGCACCGGAAGGTTCTCCACGAAATGCTGTGATCCGAGAAGCCCGAGCTCCTCACCACTGAACGTGACGACGATCACCGAGCGCTTTGGCGGATCGCGGCGGAGCAGGCGGGCGAGCTCCATGACCGCGGCGGTCCCCGACGCGTTGTCGTCGGCGCCATTCCGGATCGCGTCCTTCGCGTCGGGGTCGAGCGCGCCCATCGTCGTGCGCCCCAGATGGTCGAAGTGTGCGCCGATGATCACGTACTCGTCGCGCAGCACGGGGTCGGTGCCACGCACCATCCCCGCGACGTTCTGCGTGGGCATTGCGGCCGGGAGGCCGGCGTGCGCGGCCGCGACCGAACGAGCCACGAACGGCTGCACGAACTGGCCGTTGCACGTCGCGGCCCGGCACACCCGCGAATCGGCCGAGGAGAACGCCGGGGTCAGCCGCAGGTTCTGGAAGCGTCGCGCAATATAGGCGGCTGCCGAGTCGTTCCCGGCTGTGCCGGTGCCGCGGCCCTCGAGGGCGTCGCCGGCGAGGTAGCGGACGTCGCGCATGATCAGCGACGTGTCGGGGACCGGACTACCCGCCGCCGGCGCCGGTGATGACGAGGCACCCCGGCACGCCGCCGCGAGGCAAAGCGCTCCCAGGACGCGAGCGGCGGAACCGCCGGCGAGCGAGTGAAGATTCATTGTGCGTGACCGGTCGTAAGAGGTGTCGGGAGCGAATTTTACGACGTGGACTCGGGGTCGAACAGCCCAGCGGCCGAAGCTGGTGATGAAGCTGCTGATACGGAGTATCCATCCCGGCTTGCCATGCGTCATCTGACAGGCTCCTCATCTCTCCGAACGGGTTTTCACGTCGAAATGTCGAGTAGCGCAGCCACCTTCCCCGCACGCTTCGCCGAGCTCGTGTATCTCCTTGCGAATCAGCCGGATGCAACGGCCGAGCAGGAGGCCGCGCTGGATGCCGCCGCCAGCGCCGTTGCGGCTC
>DASURJ010001040.1:0-7031 GCA_036280115.1 Gemmatimonadaceae bacterium | reverse complement strand
GTTCATCGTCGGGATGCACCTCGAGCCCAGGGCACGGCTCGCACGCCTGGCGAGGCTCGGCGCATCGCTCGAGTCCGGGGCGTTCGACGCTCGCGCTCCGCTGTGGGCTCGCGTACGCGACGCCCCGGGGCCATGGGAGGATGTCCGCGCGATTCCGTTGCTGGCGCTCGTTGCCGTCCTCATGCTGGTGGTGCTGATGGTGGTGACGCTCGCAGCCGCGTCTGTTCTGCTCATGGCGCTGTGGGTCGTCCTTGGCTGGATCACGGGCCCGGTGCGGTGGTTGCGCAGCGCAATCTCCGGAGCGGCTCCGTGAGCCGAGCCACGGAGTATCGCGAAGTATCAAGGTCGAGGGCCTCATGGCTGATGACGTGTTGTACGAGGACGTCAACCCGTACGGGAACATCCAGGCGGTCGTCGAGATCGCCGGTAACGCGTGCTATTTCTATCTCGTCGGTGCGCCGGAAACCGAATTCGGGACACGCAGTGTATGGGTGCGCAACCTCGTCGCGGCGCCGGACCGGCTGGACGTCGAGGCCATGCGACGCGGCCACGCGCCGCTCAATCCTCGCGCACATACGCGTGAGCCGCGCGGGGCACGGGCGCCGCGCGCCTCGGACATGAGAGTCGTCTGGCTGCCCGAAGGAAATGGCGCCGCCTTGTACGAGCGAGATGCGGTGGTCGCGATCATCCCGCCCTGGAGTGGAGCGGACGGTTTCCATGGGTACGCGGCCGCCTGCATCGGGGAAGGCCCCCTGGCGTGGGAGATGCCGCCCGACGGTGAGATCGCCGCGCGGTTTCGCGACGCGGAACGATATTGGGCCGCGTGGGACAACGAAGAGATCTGGCCTACGGCGCACGACGGGGTGATGCAGTGGCTCGACTCCACGCTCGGCCAGCACTCGAACTACTACGCCATCGATGGCGGCCACTGGCCGCCGAAAGCGGCGCTCCGCATACCGCGGCCCGATGCCACCGTCCTGGTGACCGCCGGGGTGAGCCTGTTGCCGCAGCCCAACGTCGAGATGTACACCGACAACTGGAAGGCGCTTCGCCGCATCGAGCTTGGCGTCGCGGTCCCGTTAGGCTGGCCAGACGACGCGGTCAAGCGGTTCGGGGCGTACCTGAGCGCGCAGAGCGGCTTCCCCTGGCGTACGTACACGTGGCTCGGCCCGGGTCATACGATTCCGTGCGACGCGTGGCGGAGCGGCGAGTTCACGGCGGCGCTCCTCGTTCGGGATCATCCGGCTCTCGGGCCCATGTCAGCGGGCGAGCTGTTCGGGGAGCCGGTGTCGGTCCTCTGGTTTCTCCCGATCACGGAAGCGGAGCGGCAGGTGGCGATGAATGAAGGATCAGCCGCCTTGCACGGGCGACTCCCGCACGATCGCTGGAGGCGAGCCTAACTGACATCAGCGACGCGGACGGTCGTGCCGGTCTCGCGCGCCCTGGTCGCCGCCACGCCAACGCGAAGCGCTTCCAGCCCGTCATCGATCGTGATCGGTGCTGGACTGTCCTCGAGCACGTTCCGCGCGAAGTCCTGCAGCTGGTTCGTGTACGCATCGCGGAAGCGCTCCATGAAGTACGGCACCACGTCGTGCGAGACGCCGGTGCCCTTCGTCAGGATGGTGATGGGCGTCTCGCGCAGGTAACCGATGCGGATCGTGCCCTCGAGCCCGAGGATCTCGGTCGCGATGTCGTAGCCGTAGATGCCGCTGCGCGTGAGATCGACGGCGCCGAGCTTCCCACTCTCGAACGTCAGGCTGACGATCGCGTTGTCGATGTCGCCCACCGTCGCAAGCTCGGGGTACGCGATCGTCGCTCCAATGGCCGAGACCGTTCGCACGTCGCCCATGAACCAGCGGGCGAGGTCGAAGTCGTGGATCCCCATGTCGATGAGCATCCCGCCGCTGCTCGCGGGATCCGCGTACTCCAGGCTGGGCCGAAACGGGTCGCGTGACGTCGCCTTGAACACGAGTGGTGCGCCGATGCGACCGGCTTCGATCTGCTGCTTCGCAGCCGCGTACCCCGCGTCGAACCGTCGCATGAAACCCATCTGAAAGAACATCCCCGATCGCTCGATCGCCTGTTTCATCTGCGTCACTTCCTCCAGGGAGAGCGCAGGTGGTTTCTCGCAGAAGGTCGGTTTGCGTCGATCGGCGGCTGCAAGCACGTGCTCGCGATGCAGGTGTGTCGGGGTTGCAATGACGATGGCATCGACGCTGGCATCGTCGATGAGCGCCATCGCGTCGGTATAGGCGTGCGGCACGTCGAGCTCGCTCGCGACATCCCGCGCCAGCGTTGCCGCCGAGTCCGCAACGGCCACGAGGCGTGCTTCAGGAATACGTCCGGCGAGGTCACGTGCGTAGATGCGACCCAGGCGGCCCAGGCCGATCAATCCGACGTTCAATCGTCTCATGAGCGAATTTGCGAAAGGCCGGACGATGCCGGCCGAGCTCCCCGTTGGCTAGGTCACAAACATGTCGGCCCACATTTTGCCTCCATTCACGACCGGACGGGTGCGTGGAGCGACCCCTGGCGCGGAGGCGAGCATGTCACTGTGGGGAATGTCGTGGTTCGCGGCCATCGCGGTGACGCTCGGGACAGTCGCGGGACACGTCCTCATCTGCCTCGCCGTCGAGCGCCTGGTTGCTCGACCACCGCGGGGCGAGCTCGGCGCTGCTCCGCCTGCGGAAGCGAACACTCCTCGCGACAGCGCGAAGCGCGCGGCCTGAGCGCGGGTCCGCTAGACCCGCGGCGCAGGAACGGGCTGCACGGGGACGTGACCGCGCTTGTACACGAGGATCGTCCGACGGAACGTCATGATCACGGTCCCGTCCTGCTTGTAGCCCGTCGTCTGGACTTCCACGATTCCCATGTGCGGTCGCGACTTCGACTCGCGCTTGGCCACCACCTTCGACTCGGCGTACACGGTATCGCCCTCGAACAGCGGCGCCGGCATGCGGACCTCGTCCCAGCCGAGGTTCACGGCGTTTCGCGACACGTCCGCCACGGACAATCCCGTGACGAGGGCGATGGTGAACGCCGAGTTCACGAGCGGGCGCCCGAACTCGGTCTGCGACGAGTAGTACGCGTCGAAGTGAATGGGATTCGTGTTGACCGTCGTCAGCGCGAACCAGGCGTTGTCGGTCGCCGTGATCGTGCGGCCGAGAGGGTGGCGCATCACGAGCCCCACCTCGAAGTCCTCGTAGCACCGCCCCGTGTTGCCGACGTCTTCACTCATGCGCGATCTCCCGCTTCCGTTACGTACCCCAGCTCGGCAAGGACCTCGCCGGTGTGCGCGCCTAACGCCGGAACGGCGCCCATGCGCGCCGGCGCGCCCGAAAGGTTGTGCGGCGGGACGAGTGCCGGAATGGGCCCCGCTGGCGAATCGACGATCGTCCATCGCCCGCGCGCCGCGAGCTGGGGATGTTCGCTGACGGCAGGCACGTCGTTCAGGTTCCCGGTCGGAATATCCGCCGCCTCGAGCCACGCCGTGACGACAGCGCGGGTGTGGCGGCGAAATCGATCCTCGATGAGCGCCTCGAGGTCCGCGCGGTTCCGCAGCCGCTCGGCGTTCGTGACGAAACGCGGGTCGCCGGCGAGCGCGGGCGCGTCGAGGACCTGTGCACAGAAACGACGCCACTCGCGGTCGGTCTGGACGGCGAGCAGCACGACGCCATCGGCGCACGCGTACGCGCCGTACGGGACGATCATGTTGTGACGCACGCCGACGCGCGCGGGCACGCCGCCGGTGCCTCGCCAGACGTACAGCGCGGGTGTCATCCACTCGGTGAGACACTCGAGCATCGAGATATCGATCCGCTCGCCCCGACCCGTCCGGGCGCGACGGAGCAGGGCAGCGAGGATCGATGAGTACGCGCAGAAGCCCGATGCGATGTCCGCGACGGAGACTCCGACCTTCGCGGGCGCGTCCGCGCTCCCCGTCACCGACACGACACCCGACTCCGCCTGCACGAGCATGTCGTAGGCCTTCCTGTCGCGATACGGCCCGTCGGGCCCGTAGCCCGAGATACCGCACCACACGATCCCGCGTTTGCTCGTCGCGAGCGCCTCGTACCCGAACCCGAGCCGCTCGACGGCACCGGGCGCGAGGTTGTGAATGAAGACGTCGGCCCGATCGAGCAACCGCGCGCAGATCTCGTGGTCGCGCGGGCGCTTGAGGTCGAGCACCACACTCTTCTTCCCGCGGTTCAGCCACGCGAAGTATGCGGACAGTCCATTGAGTGCGCCGTCGTAGGCGCGAGCGGAGTCACCCTCGGGTCGTTCGATCTTGACGACGTCGGCGCCGAGGTCGGCGAGCTGCCGAGACGCGAACGGCGCTGCAACCGCCTGCTCGAGCGCAACGACACGCACGCCGGCGAGCGGCAGACCGTCGCCACCTTCACGGTGATCGGACTGAGAAATCACGGTCATGGCGTGTCGCACCTGTCATTCCGAGCGGAGCGCCGCAGGCGCGCGGTCGAGGAATCGTCGGGTGTCATTCCGAGCGGAGGCCCGA
This sequence comes from Gemmatimonadaceae bacterium, assembly GCA_036280115.1. Taxonomy (GTDB): domain Bacteria; phylum Gemmatimonadota; class Gemmatimonadetes; order Gemmatimonadales; family Gemmatimonadaceae; genus JAJKIV01. Next base: position 2,515 of record DASURJ010001040.1, on the reverse strand, counting down.
AGGGCCGCAGTCGAGGAATCGCGCTCACCTCGATAGAGGGGCTGGTCCCTCCACCGGGACGGGAGAAACCAAAACCAGATTACGACGATTTCGCAGAGGAACGCAGATTCTCCCTCTATCAACAAAGAGTAGCTACTCTCGCGCGGCAGAGCCTCCCGGTAGAGGGATTCCGCGAAATCTGCGAAATCTGCGGCCATCTGCGTCAGGTCTTCTTCGTCGTCCCGGTAGAGGGTCAAGGCCGGTCAAGGCCCTCTACCGGGATGACTGCGATTCCTCGACTGCGGCCGCTGCGCGGCCTCCGCTCGGAATGACAACGGCGTTCAGAACGACCTCGGAAGCCCGAGAATGTGCTCGCCGATGTACGAGAGGATGAGGTTCGTCGAGACCGGCGCCACCTGATAGAGCCGCGTCTCGCGAAACTTCCGCTCCACGTCGTACTCGGCGGCGAAGCCGAAGCCGCCATGCGACTGGAGGCACACGTTCGCCGCCTCCCACGACGCGTCCGCAGCCAGCATCTTCGCCATGTTCGCTTCGCCGCCACAGGGCTCGCCGTTGTCGAACAGACGGGCAGCGTCGTAGCGCATGAGATCCGCCGCGCGGACGTGGGCGTACGCTGTCGCGATGGGAAACTGAATGCCCTGGTTCTGGCCGATCGGACGACCGAACACCACTCGCGACGATGCATAGGTGCGCGCACGATCCACGAACCAGTACCCGTCACCGATGCACTCGGCCGCGATAAGAATCCGTTCGGCGTTCATGCCATCGAGGATGTAGCGAAAGCCTTTCCCTTCTTCGCCGATGAGATTCTCCGCCGGGACCTCGAGCTCGTCGAAGAACACCTCGTTCGTCTCATGCCCCACCATGTTGCGGATGGGCCGCACGGTCATCCCCCGCCGGTCAGCGCCACCCAGCTCCACGAGGAAGACGGAGAGCCCTTCTGATTTCTTCTTCACCTCGGTCAGCGGCGTCGTGCGCGCGAGGAGCAGCATGAGGTCCGAATGCTGCACGCGAGAGATCCACACCTTCTGGCCGGTGACGATGTACCGATCGCCCTCGCGACGCGCGAAGGTGCTGATGCGCGTCGTGTCGGTGCCGCTCGTTGGTTCCGTGACGGCAAACGACTGGAGGCGAAGCTGGCCGGTCGCGATGCGCGGGAGATAGCGCTGCTTCTGTTCCTCCGAGCCGTGACGAAGCAGCGTCCCCATGACGTACATCTGCGCGTGACACGCCCCCGAGTTCGCGCCCGAACGGTTGATCTCCTCGAGGATGACCGACGCCTCGGTGACGCCAAGTCCGCCGCCACCGTACTCGACCGGGATGAGGACCGAGAGCCACCCCGCCTCAGTGAGCGCCCGCACGAACTCCTCCGGATAGGCGCTCTCGGCCTCCATGCGCTGCCAGTAATCGCTGCCGAACGATCGGCACAGGTCGCGCACCGATTCGCGGTACTCACGGTGCTGCTTTGCGTGCGGGTTGATGTCGCGCATCGCGTCAGGCGTGCATCGCGGCGAACAGACCGGCCACGTGGCTGCTCACATCCGCGCACTCGTCGAGCGAACGCACGGTCCACAGCGCCCGCTCAGCGAAGTCGCGCCCGAACCTCGGCGCAACGAGACCGACGAACTTCTGCTCGAGCGCCGCGGTAGAAACCGGGTTTTCGGGATTGCCGCGAGGATACGCGCTCGCACCATTTTCCGTCTCTCCGCCACGCAACGTCACGAACAACCGAGTGGGCCACTCGGCAGGATACTTCGCGGTGAGGTCGGCGTGGACCGTGACGCGCGTTCGCCCGAGCAGCTCCGCGATGGATGGAATGGTCACGCCGTTCCCGTCGAATCGCTCTGGAGCGAACTGCTCGAGTCCAACGCTGCCCTCGAGGAGCGCGACGGCCACGCAGTACGCGATGCTGAACTTCGCGCGGTATGGCGTACCGGGGAACGGGTCTTTCACGATGTCGTAGCCCGGCCCGTACGTCTGGATCTCGACACGCTCGATGGCGTCGAGCGCATCGGCTCCCGACCAATGGCGCCGCGCGCGGATGTCGAGCGCGACGTCGATGGCGCTGTGCGTGTGACCGCAGCAGGCGTGGAGCTTGTAGCAGTTCTCGGTGATCTTCCAGCGTTCTCCGAGCCCGTCGGTGATGCGAGACGCGTCGTAGGCAGCGGACGTAGCGCGGAAAAACCCGCGGTCGCCCTCGAGAATTCGTGACGCGCCGGTGAAGCCCGCTCGCGCGAGGTCCGCGGCCAGGATGCCGTTGAACGCAGCCTTTCCCGGGTGGAGGTGCTTGCTCATGGCGCCGTCGGCGTTGAACTCCCAGAGGCCGGCGGCCTGCGTGCCGGCGCTGCCGAGCGCGTCGATGGTCTGTTGCGCGTCGAGCTTCATGAGCGATGCGGCGGCCGCGGCGGCCCCGAACGTCGCGGCGGTGCCGGTAGGATGCCAGAAGCGGTAATGGCTCGGGTTGACCGCTTCACCGACTCGCAACGCGGCGTCGTATCCGAGGACGACGGCGAGG
>DASURJ010001039.1:0-3837 GCA_036280115.1 Gemmatimonadaceae bacterium | reverse complement strand
TACTTCGACGCCCTTGGCGCCCGTCCCCTGCTTGGCCGCGCCCTTCGACCCGACGATGATGTTCGCGGTGCAGCTCCCGTTCTGGTGCTGAGCCATTCGGCGTGGCAGGAGCGCTTCGGCGGCGACTCGTCGGTTATCGGGCGGCAGCTCGTGCTCCACACGAATGGCATCGCGCATACGATCGTCGGCGTGATGCCGCAGGGACTCGATTATCCGCGCGGTACGGACTTCTGGGCGCCGGTGATTCCGGCGTCGGGGCCCTTGGGGCCGCACGCGTTGTACGCGGAGCTCCACGTATTGGGCCGGCTGCGTCCGGGGGCTAGCGCATCCGACGCGCGCGCAGAGCTCGAGGCATTCTTCGCGCGGCCGGGGGCGTCGCCGATGACGCGAGAGCTCGTCGGTGTCTCTCGCCCGTTCCCGGTTGCCGCGTTAGGGGACGCGCGCCCGGCGGTGCTCACGTTCGCGGCTGCGGCTGGTCTTCTGCTGCTCATTACATGTATCAACGTCGCGAACCTGCTGCTCGTCCGCGGGCTCGCTCGCGTGCGTGAGATCGCGGTGCGGTCGGCGCTCGGTGCCGGACGCGGGCGTATCGTCGCGCAGCTGCTCGGTGAGAGCGCACTCCTCGCCCTGATCGGCGCCGTCGTGGGTACCGCGCTCGCGATGGTGGCCATCCGTGGTTTCGTGGCTGTTGCGCCGTCCGGCATCCCGCGCCTCGACGAGATCCAGCTCGACGGGCGCGTGTTCGGTGGGGCGGCCGGAATCACGGCGCTCGTCACGCTGCTTTTCGCAGTCGTGCCGGCGTTCGTGACCTCGCGCGTCGAGCTGCAGAACGCCCTGCGCTCGGGGATGCGACAGAGCGGTCAGAGCCGGCGTTTCCGCCTGGGAACCGAGTTGCTCGTGGCGGGACAGGTCGCGCTCGCGCTCGTCGTGGTGTCGGCGGCGGGGCTCGTCACACGAAGCCTCATCGAGCTCGAGCGAGTGGACGTCGCGTTCCAGGCATCGGGGCTCACGTTCGCGGAGCTGTCGCTGCCACTCGACCTCGTGAACGACAAACGGAAGCAGATCGCCCTGCTCGACCAGCTCGTCCCGCGAGTGAAGGCGATTCCCGGCGTGCGGGCGACGACACCGGTGCTCGCGAGCCCGTACTCGGGGAACACCTTCGACGGCAAGCCCGCGGCCGAAGGGCAGACGCCCGAGGACGCGGCGCAGAACCCGATACTGGCGATGGATGTCGTCACGCCCGACTACTTCTCGACGCTCGGGATCCCCGTCCTGCGGGGCAGAGCGTTCACGGCGGCAGATCGGGAGGGTGCGCCGACATCGGTGATCCTGAGCGAGTCGGCCGCGGCCCACTACTGGCCTAACGCGGACCCGATCGGGAAGCGGCTGGGGTTCGCGCCGGGTGCGCCGCCGGCGTTCACCGTGGTGGGGGTCGTCCCGGACACGCGGTACCGCGAGCTTCGCGAGGCGCGCCCCACGATCTACTTCGCGCTCGCACAGTCCAGTTTCCCGGTTGCGCCCATGACGCTGGCGATCCGCACCGAGCGGGCCGGCCGCGATATCGCTGGTCCCGTGCGCGCGGCGGTTCACGAGGTGAACCCGAGCGTCGCGCTCGCGAGTGTCACGCCGTTCGAGGAGCTCGCCGACGAGCCGCGCCTGCAACCGCGCCTCAACGCCTTGCTTCTCTCCGCGTTCGCCCTGGCGGCGCTGGTGCTCGCGGCTGTCGGCCTCTATGCCGTGATGGCGACGATGGTCCGGCAGCGCACGCGCGAGCTCGGGGTTCGCATGGCGCTCGGTGCCACGGGTGCCCAGGTGCTCTGGTTCGTGCTGCGTCGCGGGCTCGTGCTCGCGTCGCTCGGCGCGGTGGCAGGGTTGGCCGGGGCGATCGTCGCGAACCGGACACTCGAGGCTATGCTGTTCGAGGTCAGCCCGGTCGATGCGATCACGCTCGCGTCGGTCGCGTTAGGCCTGCTCGTCGTCGCCGGGCTCGCGAGTTTTCTTCCGGCTCGCGCGGGGGCGAGGGTCGATCCCGTCGTCGCCCTCCGCGCCGAAGACTGATGGGGATAATCCACGGACAGTCGTGCCAGTAGTGAGTCAAACAGTCCTGGAGTCATCAGTTTTTCAGTCGTACAGTCATGAGTTACCAGTGAATCAACTGACAACTCATGACTGTACGACTGACGACTGATGACTCCTGGACCGAAAACCGACTACTGGGGGCGGTTTTTCGCTACGGCTTGGTGGCACTCATCTGCTCGGCGAGCTTCACCGCCTCGTATGCATTGACGATGGCCCCCGTGGCCGAGAGCTCGCCGAATCGGACCGTGCCGCCTGCTTCACCCGGCCGGACGACCGTCTGATCCGCATAACGAGTCGCCGACTCGAGCAGGATCCGCTTCACGTCGGCGGCGGACAGGGTCGGGTAGTACGACATGAGCAGCGCTGCCACGCCGGCCACGACCGGCGCCGCCATGCTCGTGCCGCTCTGTCGCTCGTAGCCGCCGCCCGGCACGCTCGACAGGATGTCGACGCCCGGCGCGAACACGTCCACCTGGGCCTTGCCGTAGTTCGAGAACGGCGCGGCGAGGCTGTCGAGCCCCTTCCACGACGACGCGCCCACCTCGATCCAGTTGTTCGGCCGACCGCCACCCAGATAGGTCGGCGTCGGGAAGCTCGGCTTCTCGGCCAGGTTCTCCCCGTCGTTGCCTGCGGCGTGGACCATGAGGACGCCCTTCGAGTCGGCGTACTTCACCGCCTCGTCCACGACCGCCTTCTCCGGTGAGAAGCCCTTGCCGAAGCTCATGTTGATGATGTGCGCCCCGTTGTCCACCGCGTAGCGAATCGCGTTCGCGACGTCCTTATCGCGCTCGTCGCCGTCGGGCACCGTGCGGATCATCATCAGCTTCACGTTCGTGGCGATCCCGTCGATGCCGTTGGGCGTTCCGCGAACGGCGCCGATGATCCCGGCCACGTGCGTGCCGTGCTTCGCGTCCGGGCCCATCACATCCGAGTTGCCGTAGTGGCGCTCGTTGGGGTTCGCGTAGTTGTCGCCGACGATCGAGCGCGGGTCGAAGGACGTATTGAGCCCGTACTTCAACTTGCTCTCGATGTCCTCCTTCGCTTCCTCGAGCTCCTTCTCGGAGATGCCGGCGTCGGCCAGCTTCAGCCACAACCCTTTCGCCTGTTGCGTCTCGACGCTCGTCGGCTGATACGCGGTCACGTTCGTGCGCGTCAGCGAGTCCGTGCCCATGGCGCGCCGAAGAATCTCGTGCACCCGGTCGGAGACGAGCGAGATCTGCTGCACCTGCTGCGCCAGCTGCTCCGTCTCGCTGCGCTCCTTCTCGTATTCCTCGCGCGCGCGAGTGCACGTTGCCGCGTCAGGCGCCGGGAGACGCGCTCCCGCGGCAGCGTTCGGGTCCGTACATCGTGCGTAGAGCCGCGTGACCTCGAGCGCGTCCTCGTTCACGGACTTGCCGTCCCTGCCGCCGATGAAGTTCCAGCCGCGCGCATCGTCGACGTAGCCGTTGCTGTCGTCGTCGCGGGTGTTGCCGGCGACTTCTTTCGCGTTCGTCCAGAGGTTCGCCTTGAGCCCCACGTGCGCGGTATCGATGCCGCCATCGATCACGGCGACGATGACCGTGCGCTGCGGCCGCTTGCTCGCAAGCAGCTCGCGCTCGGCGCGGCGGAGGCTGATTCCGCCGACACGATCGGTAGCGCGGTCGAGGAGCTGCCAGTCGCGCGGCGCCTCGGTGAGCGGAGCCGCAGTCGGCGCCGGCGTCGTTGGCGGCGGCTGGGTCGGCGCGGGAGTGGCCGAAGGGGGTGCGGGCGTGGGGGCAG
>DASURJ010001038.1:0-3743 GCA_036280115.1 Gemmatimonadaceae bacterium | reverse complement strand
AAGGAAACACCCCGCGACGGGACGATTGCCCGTGCGGGGTGTCGGCGAAGAAAGGAGGCTCAGGCGGACGCGCAGGTCCGGCTTATCCGGCAGCGCTGGCCTGCACAATGAAAGTCGGCGTTGATCGCTCATCGGCCTCCGCGGGCCTCACGTCATCTGGAGCCTCACGCGCGGTATGAGTGCAGCGTACGTGCCACGCGCGCAAGTGCAGACGTTTGGGTCCCTTACAAATCCGACGCACGAGTGCCCTCCGAGGTTACGGCCGGCGTGTCGTTGCGAAGCGCAGCGAGGAATCGCAGCTCGGAATGACACCGCGATTCCTCGACTGCGGCCCTTCGGCCCTCCGGTCGGAAATGACAGCGTCAGCTCGCGGCCGCGAATGACCCGAGACGCCGCGCCGGATCGCGCATGGCCGCTATGATTCGCGCCGCCATGGCGTCCAGAAACGTCCGGTCGGGCATGTCGGAGCCTGGGAACGGGAGGGGGATGTCGAATCCGTCGCCCTGCTTGCGCGGGATGAGGTGGACGTGATAGTGAAACACGTTCTGTCCCGCCGCTTCGCCGCTGTTCACGACGAGGTTCATGTCCCCGCACCCCGAGACGTCGCGGATGATCGGCACCAGGCGCATGGCGACCTCGAACAGGTGCATCGCGACCTTCGGAGGCACATCGCACAGCGACTCGTAGTGGTCGCGCGGGACGACGAGGACGTGACCGCCGTTCACCGGCTGGATGTCCATGAACGCGATCGACTCGGTGTCCTCGTAGCAGACGGACACTTCGGAGGCGCCCTGAATCAGGTCGCAGAAAATGCAGTGCGTGGCGGTCCGGGGCATAGCGAGCTCGCGTAGGAGGGACCCAGGTCCATTCTGCACCGACGGTGCCACGACGAAAGGCCCGTGGAACCGAGATCCGCGGGCCTTCGGCTATCATGTAGTCGCGTAGTTGCGCCGACGCGACAGCGCGCCGGCTACATCTTCACGAGCTCGACCCGCCGGTTGTTCTGACGCCCCTCGGGCGTGTCGTTCGGGCCGACGGGCTTGGTCGCGCCAAGCCCCTTGGCGGCAAGCCGCGCCTCATCGATACCGTACCGAGAGATCAGCTCCTGACGAACCGCCTCGGCACGCTTCTCGGAGAGTGTCTGGTTGGACGCGGCGTTCCCGACGTTATCGGTGTGGCCTTCGATGGCGAGCTTCAGGTCCGCATGCTCCGTGAGCATCTCGCCGATCTCTTTCAGCGTCGGGGCACTCTCCGGACGGATGCGGTCCGAGCCGGTATCGAAGTAGATGCCCTGCGTGGCCACACGTCCTTTCTCCGCAATGGCGTCGTAGAGCTTCCGGCCGCCGGCCGCGACTCGAATGTTCCTGAAGTATGCCGGGTTCTCATCCGAGGCATCGAACACGACGAAGATCTTGTTCGCGCGCCCGAGGTTCGCGTTCGGCACGTTCGCGACGCGAGTGCCGTTCATGTAGACCTTCGCATAGCGCCCGTCGACCATGATGCGCGCCATGAACGGCTTCCCTTGCACGTCCTCGACCTGTCCCTTCGCGCGGGCGTTGTTGTCGCCACCGAATACGCCGCCGCCACTCTTCCTGGAGCTCCCGTCCCACGTGAGGAACCGAATCCGATCGGACTTCCGATCGTCGTTCTGGCTTCCGTCGAACAGCAGTGTGACGAAGGGATACGTCGACGCAACGCCTACGTGCTCGAATTCCACCGTGAAGCGCTCGGGCAGGTTCTCTGGGAGCGGAATCTCGAACGACCCGTCGGTGTTGCCGCGCAGCCAGCGGCTCCCCTTCCACTCCGCGACCTCCATGTTGCCTTTCACGAACTCGAGGCGCCTGGGGAAGTCGCCGACATTGTCCTTGGTGAAGTCGTCAGCGAACAGGACGCGCTCGCCGGGGACGAAATCGAAGTTGACGAACGCGGCCTCTTCCTTCGGCTCGGAGGCGGGTGTGGCGTCCGCGCTCGCCTTCGCCGGCTCGGCTGCGGGCGCACCACCCTTGGGCGCCGCGTCATCGATGACGACTTTCTTGCCGTCGGCTTTCGCCTTCTCCTGGCAGTCGGTGTCCGTGGTCGCGCACTTGACCGCGTTCTCCGCCTTGTCGAGCGCGGCGTTTGTGGCCTGGGTCGTTTTCTGATCGACGCGCTGCTCGACGGTACGTTTAGCCGCGTCGGACGCGCGCTTCTTGAGACGATCGCCGAGGCTCTGCGCGCCGGCATCGGGAACGAGGACGAGGAGAGCGAGGACGGACAGGGCGCCCCCGAGGGTGGACGAGCGATGCATAGGAGCCTCCAAAAAACGCGCGTTTGTCGATGCCGGAATCTGCGTTTCGGCACGGCAGTGTCAACGGCACGCGGGGGGAAGAACGCGTGGAGGGCTGGACGCCTTCTCAGGTGGCCGCCCCCGGTGCTCCGGTTATCTTTTTGCCAGCCAAGTACCATCCCCCTTCCCTGAGGCAGATGGCGACCCAGACCCGCACGGAACGTCGCGCGACCGCCGGCCTGAGCCGCGAGCAGCTCCTCGCCGCGTACCGAACGATCCTCCTGTCGCGCAAGCTCGACGATAAGGAGATCCAGCTCAAGCGGCAGAACAAGATCTTTTTCCAGATCTCCGGAGCCGGCCACGAGGCCATCCTGACGGCCGCCGGCATGGTGCTCCGGCCGTCGTATGACTGGTTCTTCCCGTATTACCGCGACCGCGCGCTGTGCCTGACGTTAGGCATGACGCCGGCAGAGATGCTGTACGAGGCCGTCGGTGCGGCGATCGACCCGAATTCCGGCGGCCGGCAGATGCCGAGCCACTGGGGGCACAAGGCGCTCAACATCGTGTCGTCGTCGTCGCCCACGGGCACGCAGTTCCTCCAGGCGGTGGGCGCGGCCGAAGCGACGTATCGGGCACGGCTGCTGGACATAACCGCCGGGTTTCGCGAGGACGAGGTCGTCTACGTCTCCACCGGAGACGGCACGACGAGCGAGGGGGAGTTCTGGGAGTCGCTCAACACCGCGTGCAACCTTTCGCTGCCGGTCGTTTACCTCGTCGAGGACAACGGCTACGCGATCTCGGTCCCGGTGGAGGTGAACACGGCGGGCGGGTCGATCTCGAAGCTCGTGTCGGGGTTCCCGGGTCTCTTCATCCAGGAAGTCGATGGATGCGACTTCGCGGCGAGCTACGAGGTCATGCGGAAGGCGGTGGAGCACGCCCGGGCGCGAAAGGGCCCCGCGCTCGTACACGCGCACGTGATCCGTCCGTACTCGCACTCGTTGTCGGATGACGAGGTGATGTACCGGCCGCCGGCGGAGCGCGAGCAGGATGCCTCACGCGATCCGGTCACGGTGTTTCCGCGGTGGCTGGTGGACCAGAAGCACGCGACCGAGGCCGAGATCGCGGCGATTCGGGAGGAGGTCGACGCCGAGGTGCTCGCGGCGACGGACGACGCGCTGGCGCAGCCACAGCCCGGCGCGGACACGGTCTATTTCGGCGTGTACTCGCCGGACGTCGATCCCACGAGCGAGCAGTTCGATACCGAGGACGACCCACAGTTCTCGGGCAACGAAACGACGATGGTGGACCTGCTCAACGCGTGCATGAAGGACGAGATGCGTCGCGACGAGCGCATCATCGTGTTCGGCGAGGATGTAGCGGACGTGTCGCGCGAGCAGTACCTCGGTCAGGTGAAAGGCAAGGGCGGCGTCTTCAAGGTGACGTGGGGGCTGCAGAAGGAATTCGGGGGCGCGCGCGT
>DASURJ010001037.1:0-8810 GCA_036280115.1 Gemmatimonadaceae bacterium | reverse complement strand
CGCTCCTCATCGGGGACGCGCCCTCGCGCCCGGGCCGTGATTGATGGGGAACTACTCTCGGGGTGAGTGGCGTCCCCGCTGGGGCCGTTCCCCTTTGTTCATGTGCCGGCGTGAGGAGCTTTCACTCGCTGAGGAGGATGTCTCTCATCCCCTCATCCCCCTCATCCGTTTCCCCCCTCCGTTCTGGATGCCAGGGGCGACGACCTCGCGCGACGCGGCCTCAATGCGGAGCTGTGATCCGGCCGTTTTCGGCCTTTTCCGCGTCATCGTTATTCCAACCGGCCAGCCACGCCGCGCCATTCGCAATCCGAGGGCGCGAGACCGCCCAGCCTGGAGCGTGATGGTATGTTGACCACTGCCGCCGCGTGGATACTGACCGCTCCTCACACCTGACTCGGAGTACGCACGTCATGGACCCCCAAGTTCGCCGCGAGCTACGCATCCTCAAGGGATACGCGATCGCCGTCACCCTGCTGCTCGGTACGATCTCCGTTACCGCGTTCCGCCAGTCGTCGCAGAAGCAGCGCTTCACGGAAATCGACGTGGAGCGCATCAACGTCGTCGAAAAGAACGGCAACTTGCGGATGGTGATCTCGAACCGTGAGCGGTCGATCGGGCCCATCTACAAGGGCAAACCATTCGGCTACGCGGGCGGGACTCGACCGGGCATCATCTTCTTCAATGATGAGGGAACGGAGAATGGCGGGCTCACATTCAGCGGTCAGAGCAACGCGGACGGAACCTACCGTTCCTCGAGCGGCCTCTCGTTCGACCAGTTCAACCAGGATCAGGTAGTGTACCTCCAGTACGCCGACAACAACGGTCGCCGGAACATGGGGCTCACGGTCGCCGACCGTATCGACATGGACATCTACGACCTGGTCGCCGAGCGGGACTCGATCGCGAAGGCGTACCCGCCGGGGCCGGCACGTGATTCCGCGCTCCGGCAGTGGGCGCAACCGCGCAACGGTGTGCCGATCGCCGCGGAGCGCGTGTACGTCGGGCGCGATGTCCGAAAGGCAGCCGTCGTGAATCTCTCCGACCGCATGGGCAAGCCACGCATCCGGCTGATGGTGGATTCCCTCGGAACACCGAGCCTGGAGTTCCTGGATGCGGGTGGCCGCGTCACGTCGCGGCTGCCCTAACGCGAAATCGCCGGGTTGGTATGGACGAGCTGATCGATCGCGCCCGCCGCGGCGAGACGAGCGCCGCCGAGTTGGCCGAGCTCGACGCGTGGCGGCGCGCGTCCGACGCGAACGAGCGTCAATATCGGGACACGGTGCGGATGCTGGACGTGGCACGGTCACTCGGCACGGAGAGTGGCCCAGCCATCCCGGCGCCGACGGCCCGCGAGCTCATCGAGCAATCTCGTTCGCGTCGTCCCCCCGGGCGCGTTGCCGCACGCTGGGCGCCGTGGGCCATCGCAGCCGCAGCGTCGATCATGGCCGTCGTCGCCGTGCAATCGCGGCTCGAGAAGGACTCGGACAGCGTGCCCGGTTGGAACGCCGCAGAAGTCGTCACGGGCTCGACCGAGCTCGCCACGGTCCAGCTCGGGGAAGGGAGTGTCGTTAGGCTCGCGCCATCGAGCCGCCTTCGCGTGCTCGCCGGGCGCGGCCGCACGGTGAGTCTCGAAGGACGCGCGTTCTTTGCCGTCCAGCGAATGCCGACCCACCCGCTGCGAGTCACCACGCCGGCCGGTGAGGCGCGCGTGCTCGGCACTCGCTTCGAGCTGGTGGCTGATGGGGGTGGCCTTCGTGTTCGCGTGGTCGAGGGTCGTGTCGCGCTGAGTACGCCGAGTGGCGAGGTGGAGGTCGGAGCAGGGGAGGAGAGTGGCGTCCGCGCCGGCGTTGTCACGCGGCCCGAGCCGCTGACCACGCCAGCAGCCGTGGCATCGTGGGCGGGGACGTTTCTCGCCTTCCAGGCGACACCACTCCGCGACGCCGCTCGCGAGATCGAGCGCGTCTACAAGACGCCGGTCACCATCGCCGACTCGGCGTTAGCGGAGCAAACCATCACCGCGACGTTCACCGACCGTCCGGTGGACGAGGTGGTAAACGTGGTGTGTGCCGTGCTGAGTGCGACGTGCGAGTTGCGAGATGGCCGGGTGCGCATCGATCGCTGATACGCGATAAACACGGCATCACGGCGGCAGGGTTCGCGGCGCGTCGCTCCCGACTCGGCTCGGCCGGGCTCCGTGAATGGGGATACGGATCTGATCGGATGCGGCGGATCGGAACGGATCGTTCCGAGGCCGGGGACGCACCCTCGCTCAGCAGGCCGAACGAAAAAAAGGGCAGCCGCCCGGGACGCCATAGTGCGAACGAGTAGTTCCCCTCATCTTTCAGGTTGTTGCGAGACTCCTCTCCCTCGCGGATCGATGCGCCGTGATCCGCCCTTTCCGCCCGATCCCGTATCCCCGGCTGACGACGCCTGCCGGTCATCGGAGCGAGACGTGGCCGCCGCGGAGCCAGCCCGTGTGCCTTGTTGATAGCCGATAGCCGATCCTTGCCTTCCGCCATTGCCGTACTAGACTTGATCCTATGACCAACGTCGTGTCGCGCGCCCAGCTTACCTGGTGGTGGCCCTCCTCTCGAGCGGCCCGATAGCGCGCGTCCACAACCACTGCGCTGAATCCCAAGGGTCGCTCGGCACCGAGCGGCCCTTTGTGTTGGTAGCCACCACGCGCGGCGTTCGGTGTCGGGACGACCCCTCACGTCCATGATCGAGGAGTCCAAACCGATGTCCCTCTCCTACGCTTCAATCGAGATGCAATCGCGGCCAGACGCGCCGTCGGTCGCCAGTGACGACGTCATCCTGACCGGCGATCGTCCCACGGGTGCTCTGCACCTGGGACACTACGCCGGGTCCCTTCGGACGCGTCTCGCGCTCCAGGGGCGGTGCGCACAGACGCTGCTCATTGCCGACCTGCAGGCGCTCACCGACGCGAGCGGACGCGCGGCACATGTCGCCGAACATGTGGTCGAGGTGGCACTCGATTATCTGGCTATCGGGATCGACCCGGACCAGACGACAATTGCCGTTCAGTCGAGCCTCGGTGCGCTCTCCGAATTGACGGTGCTGTACCTCAACCTCGTGACCGTCGCGCGGCTCGAGCGGAACCCGACCGTCAAGGCTGAAATGGAGTTGCGGGGATTCGCGCGCGACATCCCGGCTGGCTTCCTCTGCTACCCTGTGAGTCAGGCGGCCGACATCACCGGGTTCCGGGCAACCGTGGTCCCTGTGGGCGAGGACCAGGTCCCGATGATCGAGCAGACGAACGAGATCGTGCGCTCGGTGAACCGGCTGGCTGGCTCGGCGGTGCTGCACGAGTGTCGCGCCTTGCTCTCCACGACACCGCGCCTTCCGGGAGTCGACGGCCGCAAGGCCAGCAAGTCGCTCGGCAATGCCATCCCGTTAGGCGCCACGAGCGACGAGATCCGGCGGCTCGTGAACGCGATGTACACCGACCCGGGTCACGTGCGCGCGTCCGACCCTGGCCGCGTCGAAGGGAATGTGGTGTTCGCGCATCTGGATGCGTTCGACCCCCAACCCGCCGAAGTCGCCGAGCTGAAACGACGCTATCAGCACGGAGGACTCGGCGACGTCGCCCTCAAACGGCGTCTCGAAGGCGTCCTCGAGGATGTCATTGCGCCCATCCGGGCGCGGCGCGCGGCACTGGCTCGCGACCGCGCCTCCGTGATGGACGTCATTCGCGACGGGAGCGCGCGGGCGGAAGCGATGACCCGTGACGTGCTGCGCGACGTTCGCCGTGTCTTCGCTCTCAATCCCTGACGAACTGCACCTCACCTTCGATGCGGACCTTGTTCGCGACCAGCACGCCACCGGTCTCGAGCGCCTGATTCCACTTGAGTCCCCACTCCCGGCGGTCGATCTCCGTTCGGAAGTCGAACCCGGCCCGTGTCTTTCCCCACGGGTCGGTTCCCCGCCCGTGGTACTCGCACTCCAGCGTCACTTCCATGCGCGTGTCACGGATGACCAGCTCGCCGACGACGCGGAAGCGGTCGCCTTCCTGCTTCGGCGGGTCTTCGATTCGTGAGCTGCGGAAAGTGATCTGCGGGAACTTCTCGGCGTCGAAGAAATCGGGACCTCGCAGGTGCGCGTCGCGGTCGCCAACGCCCGTGTCGATACTCGCCGCTTCGATGCTGGCCTCGACGCCGGCGTCTTCCGGGTGGTCGCGGTCACCCCTGAGCGTCGCCTTGATGTTCTTGAAGCGGCCGCGCACCGTCGTCATCATCATGTGCTTCACCGAGAACTCGACGCTCGAGTGCGCGGGGTCGAGCTGCCAGGTGGCCTGGCCCGTCTGAACAGCGGTTCCTCCCGTCATCGTCCCTCCTGTGCGAAGACGCCCGCGCTGATTGCGCGGGGATCAGGGAACCGCGCGAGCAACGTGCCAGTCGCTCGCAAGCTGATCGATTGGGCTGCGTGGCCAATGCCCAGCTGTCATTCCTCGCTGCGCTCGGAATGACAACGGCCTAGTACCACCATACCGTCGTGTCTTCCCCCGGCGGCGCATTCTTCCGGACGTGCGCGCCCATCTCCCTGACCAGCGCCGCCCACGTCATCACGTGCCAGCTGTGTCCCTTCATCGGCCGGCCATACGTGAACGGAACGTTCTTGCCGAGCTCGGTGCCCTTGAGGAACTCCTCGAACCGGTAGACAGCCAGGTTCAGATAGAAATCGTCCATGTCACCCGAGAAAAAATGCAGCTTGCTCGCGACCTTCGGCCCTGACGTGGCCCAGTTCCGCTGGGCGTACTCCCGTAGGTCATAACCGTTCTCGCGCATGTAGTCCGCGACCTCGCGGTCGATCGTCCCCGTGAGCTTGTTCCACAACGGTTTCGGATATCCCTCGGAGTCCAACGGGCCGTAGATGGCCTCCCACCCCTCGAGCTGATAGTTCGATCGCCCTCGCGTGCCGAGGACTTCCTCGAACAGACTGAGCTGCCGGAGTGTCCACGTGACCTGACCCTCCACTGTGCGGCGGAATGGCCGCTCCGTCGTCGTGAACTGCGTGTTGGGCATCACGAACGCGTTCGTGTCCGAGTAGATGTCCACGAGCTGGTAGCGCCGGAAATCGATCGGGTCCGGCTGCAGCACCCACGCGCCACCGAAGAAGTCAGGGTGCTTGAGTTGCAGGGCGAGCGTTTGCCACCCGCCCGTCGACGCCCCCTCCGCGAGCCGAGCGTACGGCTTGGCGATCATGCGGAACTGACGCTCGAGCGCGGGAACGATCTCCTCGACCATCGCGTCGCCGTACGGCCCGTTACTCGCCGAGTTCACCGAGTACGAGTCGAGGAAGAATGGCGTCGCCTGCTGGAAGCTCACCGCAATGAATCGCGGGAAACTGTCCGAGACCCACGACTTGTAGAAGTCGTAGCCGGTCTCGACGCCTGTGACGGGATGGATCTGGCCGATGTTCCGGACGCGGGTCGAATCAGGTTGGAAGCCGAACGGAACGTTATGGCCGAACGTGTAGACGGTCGGATACCGCGCGGCCGTTCGCTCGTTGTAGCCCTTGGGCAGGAGCACCGTCGCGTTCACATACACTGGCCGGCCCCAGAACGCCGTCAGCTTCTGGCTCTGAATGCGGACGCGCTTCACCCACTCGGTGTCCGTCGGCCGCGGCGACGGTTGGATGATCTTGTTGATCCGGAGCCGCACGGTGTTCCCGTCGCCAATGCGGACACGTTGCGGCTCGCTGTACACGTTGCCAGCCGCGACCTGCATGACCTCCTGCGTGCCCTCGTGTGGGAAGTGCACCCAGATGGTCTTTCCATCCGCACGCTTGATCTGCTCGTAGACGTTCACGATGGCCTGAACGTGGTATTCGCCCGGCGGCAGCTTCGCGAGCGGGAGAGGGTAGCCGAGTGCCGTGGTATCGACGATGGCTGGCTGGCCCGCTCGAAGCTGATCGAGGTCGATGGCGAAGAGCGCCGGTCCTTGCGGCGTGATCTGCATGCGCGGCTCGGACTGCCCGTTCTTCGTCACAACGACAACCAGGCGTCCCGTGAGCGGCGCTGACCGTGTCGCGGGATCGACAGTGATCTCGAATCGAGACGGCCGTGCCGGGGTGGATTGCGCAACGAGTCCCGCGAGCGGGGAGCCAGCGAGCGAGATGACGACGCCGACGAGGCGGTAGCGGGCGCGGCGAGTGAGCATAGCGGAAGTTCGAGTGGCGTTGACGACCGATGAGCAACATCATCACCACGCGCGGAACGGCCTGTCCATACCACTGGAGACCATTGCGATTGGGAACGGGGAACTGGGAAAGCAACCAGCGCTGTTAGCTGGAACTGGTTGACGCAAAAGGCGTCCAACCGCGCTGCGGGTTTACAGGCGGAACCCTCGGGAAGCCCCTTGAGCAAGGAGGCATCCCGAGGGTTCTCGCTTTTCACCCTGCAGCAACCAGTTCCAGCTAACAGCGACCAGCGCTGTTCCTGTCGTCCTGCTTCCGTGGTTCTAAGGCTCAGAGCCTATGGCGTGGGACGAGGGCGTGGCCATGGCCACGGCCACGGGTTGAATGCGCTTCTACCCGCGAGTCCGCGAATTGCTGCCTCACGCACCTCGGGTTCACCCGAGCTGAGCAACTCGGTCAATAGCGCCTCGGAGCGGCCGCCGGATTTCAGAAGTGCGCGGATCTGCGCCCGGCGTGCGCGCTCGTGCTTCTCGACCTTCAACGCGCCCTGGATCGCGGACACGGCGGTCGAGTCGCCGATCTGGCCCAGCGCCCACGCCGCCTTGAGACGCACGTCGTCTTCCTGATCGGACAGGCCATCGATCAGCCCGCGCGGCGCCGCCCGCGGGTCGAGCTGGCCTAACGCCCAGGCCGCCGTACCGCGCACGCGCGGACTCCGATCCGTCCGGATCGCGTCACCGAGGATGTCCACCGCCGTGTCGTCGCCGACGCTGCCTAACGCCCACGCCGCCGTCTCGCGAACGGCGTCGCTCGAGTCACGCCGCAGAGCGCCGATGAGCCCCGGTGCCGCACTGCGCGTCTCCATGCTGCCGAGCGCCCACGCGGCCATCTCGCGAACGCGCGGGTCGGCGTCCTGGCGGAGCACGGCGATGAGGACGTCCACCGCGCCGCGGGCTTCGAGCTGGCCGAGTGCCCATGCCGCGGAACGGCGCACCGACGGGCTCGTGTCCTCCCGAACGACGCGCACGAGCGCTTCGACCGAGCTGAGTGAATCGATACGCCCAACCGCCACCGCCGCCGCGTCGCGAACGCGCGGTTCGGTGTCAGCCAGCAGATCAACGAGCGGGCGCAGCGCGCGCCCATCCTCGATGTGGCCGAGGGCCCAGGCCGAGTTCGCCCGCACGCCCGGCATGTCGTCACGCAGGGCGCGGATCAGCGGCTCGACCGCGGACCTCGGGTGCATGAACCCGAGTCCTAACGCGGCGACCTCGCGCAGCTCGGGCGACTGCGAGCCGAGGCGCTCGACGAGCCCACTCACGACCGTCTCGTCGCGCTGCCCACCCTCGTTCCGTTGGCGTGCGAGCAATCGCACCGACATCTCACGCACGCACGCGTCGCCGCTGGCGAGACTGTCCATGACGAGCCGCACGTCCGATGACGCGAGTCGCTGCCGCCCGAGCTCGCGGATCCGCATGCTTACCTCCGCGCCGATCGGAGACGATGGCGCGTCGTACCACCCCCACCCACCGCCCCACACGGACTGCGCCGCCAGCGAGCACATGATCGGCGACACGCCACGCGCGGCGGACAACACACTCGCGACATCCTGAGCGGCCATGGTGACGCCGCGCTCGCTGGCAGCGACCTGCATGGAGGCCGATACGCGCGCGGGACCTCCTTCCGTGGCCAGGGCGATGAAGACGCCAGCAATCACGAACCCAGCGGTGCGAAGCATGGTTCCCTCTCGAATCCTGTTGAAATTTCAGCACTTCCATATCGAGGAAACGGGCGTGCCATCCAGCATTCGTTAGGCAGCGCCCGTTGTCCGGTCTGCGGGCTGTCTACGTCTACCGACTACCAGGGCTGCGGACGCGGCTCCGGCCACGGCCAGGGCCACGGCCCCGCTGCGCCACCGCCGGCCAACGCCTTGATCGCCGTCGCGCGAACTTCCGGGTCGCCCGAGTCGATGAGGCTCTTGATGGCATCCACCGAGTGTTCGCCCAGTGCCGCAATCGCGCGAATGATCGCGCGCTGCGTGTTCTTGTCCTTCTCCCGTCGCATGGCAGCGTCGAGTGCCGACACGGTCGCGGGGTCCTCGATGTTGAACAGCGCCCACGCGGCAAGCTGACGAACCTCGGCGTCCGGATCCGAGAGGAGATTCACGAGTGGCTTCGGCGCAGTCCTCGGTTCGACGTTGCCGAGCGCCCACGCGGCACGCAGCCTGACGCCCCGGCTCGTGTCCGCCAGCGCCGCCGTCAGTGCTTCCACACCTTCGTCCTCGCCGACATTCCCGAGGGCCCACGCGGCCGACGCACGGACCTTGGGGCTGGCGTCACGGCGGAGCGCGGTGGACAGCGCCTCGATCACGGCCGAGCTACCACGGGCGTCATGCAGCGCCCACGCCGCCATCTCGCGCACTGACGCGTCGCTGTCGCCTGTCACTGCCTTGGCGAGCGCCTCGGCCGCGACGTCGCGTTCCGCGAAGTTGTGAAGTCCCCACGCAGCGACACGACGCAGCGCCGCGCTCGTATCGGTGCGCAGCACGTTCGCGAGCATCGCCGGGCGCTCGTCCGATCGACCCTGCTCCTGCTGTCCGGTGATCGCGGCGGTCAGCGCCTCGATCGACGATGTCTTCGTGGTCTCCTTCACCACCT
>DASURJ010001036.1:0-5050 GCA_036280115.1 Gemmatimonadaceae bacterium | reverse complement strand
TTCATCCTGTCCATCCCCCTCCTGCTTTTCCGAAAATCGGGCGTCGGATCCACCTCCTCGTTGAGGGAAGCCGGTACGACAGAGCGGGTTGCCGCGTGCGCGAATATTCCGGGCGTGACGGCGCGAGCCATAAAAGAGCGGGGCGAGGGGCCGTGGCCCCTCGCCCCGCTCTCACGCGCTCGACAGGATTCGAACCTGTGACCTTCGGCTCCGGAGGCCGACGCTCTATCCAGCTGAGCTACGAGCGCAACGCGCGGTCACGCGCAGGATAGGAAGATTATCGGCGCGGCTATCCCGAGACAAGTTGGCGTCACGCCTGCGGATGCGTGACCGCCGGGCGTGACGTGGGCGCGCCCCGGTCCGTCATGCGAGCGTGAAGCTCTCGAAGCAAGCCACCTCGGCCGACAGTACTGCGGTTGCCGACGTTTGCGTCGCTCGCCAGCCGATCTTCGGCACCGCCGGAGACGTTGCGGGTTATGAGCTGCTCTATCGCCGCACCGCGACCGATACGGCGGTGAGCGGGGGGCGCCGCAGCGTGATGGCGGCCGATGTCGTGGTTCACTCGTTCCTTCACATCGGGCTCGATCGACTGACGGCGGGGCGGCGGGCCTACGTCAACTTCACGCGCGAGATGTTGCTCAGCGGCGCGCACACACTGCTCCCGCCGGAGCACGTCGTCATCGAGCTGCTCGAGGACGTGGAGCCCGACGAGCAGGTCGAAGCCGCGTGCGAGCAACTCGTGAACGCCGGCTATGCGCTGGCCCTCGACGATTATTCCGGGGGTACGCACTTCAGGCGGCTTCTCGAGCTGGCAACGATCGTAAAGGTCGATGTGCTGACCCAGCCGCTCTCACGGCTCGACGAGATCGCTCAGGATCTCGCGGTGTACGACGTGCGGCTCCTCGCCGAGCGTGTGGAGACGGGCGCGATGCGCGCGATGTGCGCGGGTCTCGGCTACGAGCTCTTTCAGGGGTACTACTTCGCGCGGCCGGAAGTCGTTCGGGACCGGACGCTCGTGAGCGACGAGCTGGCGATCATCCAGGCAATGGCCGTCCTGCGCGATGCGCGCTCCTCGGACGCCGACGCCGAGGCCGCGTTCGGCACGGACGTTGGGTTGAGCTATCGCCTCCTGCGGATGGTGAACTCCGCGGCGCGCGGGGGACGGGGCATCGAATCCATTCGTCATGCGATCCAGCTCGGCGGCCGCGAGGAGCTCGGCAAGTGGCTTGCGCTCCTCCTCGTGTCGTCGATGGCGGCACGCGGCTCGGCCAGTCGCGAGCTGCTGCATCTCGCCGTGCAACGCGCGAGGCTGTGTGAGCTGCTCGCCATTCCGGTGACCCGCGGGCGCGACGCGAACGCGTGCTTTCTCGTGGGGCTCTTCTCGCTGCTCGACGCGATCTCAGGGCTTCCGATGGTCGATCTGCTCGACGCCGTCGGCCTCGCGCCGGCAGTCCGCTCCGCGTTGATGGAGCGCACGGGGCCGTATGCGATGCCGCTCTCGATAGCGGAGGCGTACGAGCGGGGCGACTGGAGCAGCGTGATGCGCGAGGCGTCGTCCGCAGGACTCGATGCTTCGGTGGTGGGCGCCCTCTACGTTCAGTCGCTCGCCTGGACGCGCGACAGGCTGCTCTCGCTGACGGCGGGCTGACCCGAGGGTGCCGGCACGAGTGAGTCGCCGGGGTTGGGCGGCTGCGGCAATTCCGGCGGCCTAACGAACGGAAGCAAGAGGGAGATCCGCCGATTCGATGGGTCTCGCGGATTTTCCGGCCGCCGCAACTGCCGGTCCGCATACCCGGTCACCTCGACGGTGCGCCGAAGCGGGATGGCCGCCGATTCGAGGACGCGCCGCACGGCATTCGCCCGGTCGTCAAAGGCGAGTGCGTGTTGATGGTGGCAGAAGTTCGGGTACGCCCGATGACGCGACGACGGGAGGCTTACGCGACCTCGATCCTTCCCGGCCCGTTCAGCTTGTTCCTGAGCGTGCGAACGCTGATGCCGAGCAGCCCGGCGGTGCGCGTGCGATTGCCCTTCGCAACCTCGAGCGCCCGTTGGATGAGCGCCGCCTCGGCTTCGTCGATGTTGAGCGACGTGAGCACGACCGCGTTCGGCGGAATGGACCCACCGGCTGAAGCAGCACCCGCCGGAACAGGCGCTCCGCCACTGATCGCCGCGGTCCGAGCCGCTGCCTGACGAGCGAGCGGGTGCACGAGCCCGAGCTGCTGACCCTCGAACGCGTGCGGCTGGAGCACCGGCTCCCGACTGAGAATGACGGCACGCTCCACGGCGTGCTGCAGCTCACGAACGTTCCCGGGCCAGGGATACGCTGTGAGCAGGGCGAGTGCTTCTGGCGAGATCCCCGTGATTTCCTTGCGGATCTCGACGGCCGTCCGCGTCGCGAATCGATAGGCGAGCACCGGAATGTCGTCAACGCGATCCCTGAGCGGCGGGATCACGATCGGCATGACGCTGAGCCGATAGTAGAGGTCCTGGCGGAACGCGCCCGCCGCGGCTTCCGCGGCCAGGTCGCGGTTCGTCGTCGCGATCACTCGCACGTCCACGCGAATCGGCGACGTGCCGCCCACGCGCTCGAACTCCTGCTCCTGCAAGACGCGCAGCAGCTTCGCCTGTAGCTCGAGCTTCATCTCCGAGATCTCGTCGAGCAGCAGCGTCCCACCGTTCGCTCGCTCGAACGCTCCTTCCACACGCTTCACGGCGCCCGTAAACGCACCGCGCTCGTGACCGAACAGCGCGCTCTCGATCAACCCGTCCGGAAGGGCAGCGCAGTTCAGCTTGATGAACGGCCTGTCTCGGCGATCGCTCTGATCGTGGATCGCGCGGGCGAACAGCTCCTTTCCGGTGCCGCTCTCTCCCTGCACCAGCACCGTCGCGCGTGTGGGCGCCGCCATCGCTACGGTCTGCAGGATGCGTCGCAACGCGACGCTGTCGCCAATGATCTGACGCTCGTTGCGGAACTCCATCACTTCGCGCCGCAACGTCTCGTTCTCGCGGCGCAGGCGCACGAACTCCAGCGCCTGTTCCACCGCGAGCTCGAGCTGCTGCGGCTTCACCGGCTTCGTGATGTAGTCGATCGCGCCCGCCTTGATCGCGGCCACCGCGTGCTCGATGCTCGCGTACCCGGTGAGCATGATGAGCGGGACGTCGTACCCTTCTCGCTGCAACAGCGACAGGAACTCGAGCCCCGTCAGCCCCGGCATCCGGTAGTCGGAGATGATGAGGTCGACGTGCTCGCGGGCGAGGACCTGGAGCGCCTCGACGACGTTCGCCGCGCCGACAGCTCGGTGCCCGGCGCGGACCAGCGTGTCCTCGAGGAGCAATCCGACGGACGGCTCGTCGTCGACGTGTAAGATCGTTGCCATTGCCGGGATGGGCGCTCGCCGTGCTCGCGACCGGATCGTGATCAGCGAGCTCTCAGATGGCGCCGCTCAACTTCTGCCGTCCAGGCGCCGATACTGGCTGTCAGACGCGTTTATCCCTGCCGCCGCAACGTCCGGCGCCCGTCCGGGCATCGCGACAGTGGCGCACGTGAGAACGGTCTCATGAGAATCACGAACGGCATCATTCAACGCTCCGTCCTCGCGAACCTCCAGCTCAGCATGCGTCGCGTGCTCGACGCACAGGAGAAGGCGATCACGGGCAAACGCATCCACGTCGCGTCCGATGACCGCACGGCGCGTCGCAACGGGCGGCGCCAGCTCGGCGTCGCCGAGCTGAACTTGCCTGACGCGAGCCGCCTGGACGTGACGTTGTGATCCGTGTTACGGGCGCGCAGCGCCGTCAATCACATCCGAACGTCCGCCGATCACACGCTAAAGTTTCTCATCCGACGTGCCGATATCCTGCTGTACGGAGGAACGTGCATGAAGATCAACGGTGGCAGCACCGGTCCGGTGCGGCCGGCTAGGGCTCGCGATCCACGCGAAACGGCGGCAGGGAAGACGGAGCAGGGAACGAGCTCGAGCTCTGGCCGCGTCGATTCGGTGGAGGTCTCGAGCGCCGGACGCGCCCGGGCGGCGGAGGTGTCGGGGAACGACCGTGCCGCTCAGCTGCTCGAGATCCGGCAGCGCGTGCTGCGCGGCGCCTACGACGCCGACGAGGTGGTTGCGGAAGTCGCGCGTCGCATTCTCGAGCGTGGCGACCTGCTGCCCGCCCCGGCCAGCGACGCGCAATGAGCGCGCGCCACGCGAGGGAGCTGCTCTACGACTCCGAGGCGGCGCTTCGGCTCGTCGACTCGGCCATCGAGGACATCCACGAGACCGATCCCGCGCGCGACGCGGCGCTCCTCGCGCACGGATACACCGAGATCGTGAGCATGCTTGCGAGCGTGCGTGACCTGCGCGCCGGCCTCGATGTGCCGGCGCCGAGCCCGATGCCGGCTGGTTCTCGCGCAGACCTTCGACGCGGGCGCGACTCGTCGTTAGGTCACGTACCCCGGTGGGGGCATGATCGAGAACAGAGGTGCGAGCGCTTCGACGCGGCACCACCCCCGTGCTGGCCGCACCGCGACGACGAACTGCGCACCCACCGGCTTCACGAGCTGCGCGTAGGCGGTCCAGAACGCGCGCTCGCGCGGCAGGAAGTCCTCGTACTGAACGACTGAGACGGGATCCGCGGCGTCCACGACGAACGTGACCAGATCGCGGTCCGCCGAGCGCCGCAGATGCGCGACCACGGTGGCCTGTTCGCCGAAGACCGCGACGGCGAGACCGCCGAGCGTGGCGGCGAAGTCCTCGAGCCGCTGGCGCGTGATGGCGCGTTGTACCGCCATCCGCCGCGCGACCAGCCCGCGTCCTGGCTGTCGTCGCTCCGCTCCTTCGGTGCGCGACTTCTCACCTCGCGTGATTCCGGGCTTGTCGGTCCCTGCCATGATTCCCTCGCAGAAACAGGTGAGTCGTCGCGGGAGATGCGACACTCACCCTATTCGCAAGGGCCGGACCCACCGGCGCTGTCATACCGAGCGGCAGCGAGGAATCGCCGGCATCCCGGCGCGACAAAACGCTCCGTTGGGGGTCAGAGTCCTAACGCATCGTTC
>DASURJ010001035.1:0-4762 GCA_036280115.1 Gemmatimonadaceae bacterium | reverse complement strand
TGGCTCCTCCCAAGGGCCTGAAAGTAAGAGGGGAACGGCCGCCCGGGACGCCACCGTCCTCGAGAGCCGTTCCCCTCCTTCAATCAGGCCGCTTGACGCTCGGAGCGCCGTTGTGCGTTGCACACATTAGCGTTACCTTAGCCGCAGCGACGCACGCACCCTCACGGGTGCGCACATGTTCCGAACAACGGGGGCTGGTTCGCCAGCGCCCTTTTTTCAGCGTCGTGAGTGACACACAATGCCGCTCGGAACAGCGCCCGTCGTGAGGGCACAGATCACGAGACACTGTGATCGGTACGTACGCTCGTCGCGCGCCCCGAGCACAGCCACATGAGGGAAGCACGCGATGCGTACGACCGGGACCGTGAAGTGGTTCAACGACAGCAAGGGGTTCGGCTTCATCACGCGCGATGACGGGCAGAAAGATTGCTTCGTCCATCACTCGGCGATCGAAGGCAAGGGCTTCAAGACGCTCGCCGAAGGCGAGCGCGTGGAGTTCGACGTGGTGCAGGGCGCCAAGGGCCCGGCCGCCGAGAACGTGAAGAAGATGGGCCGCTAGCGCAGTCCTGATCGACACGTCACGTCCGTAGCCGGGCCGATGAGCACTCGGCCCGGCTGCGTCGTTTTACAACTGTCAGTCACGCGCGTCTTCACCGGCACGACTCACCCAATCCACCTGAGGAGGAACGGCACTTGATCGAGATTCAGCTCAGCGACGACGATCGCCTCGACTGGGCGCTCAAGAGCTTCAAGAAGAAAGTGCAGAAGGCGGGAATCCTCGCCGACCTGCGTCGGAAGCGCCACTACACGAAGCCCAGCGAAGCACGCCAGCTCAAGGCAGCGGCTGCGCGTCGCCGCCGCCGCGCCGCGGCACGCCGCGGATGACGACAGCGGTTTAGCGCACGGCGCCCGCACCCAGCGGGCGCTCGCCGCTTCCGCCGAGCCCTTCGAAACCGGACGCCCGGCCCACCTCCCCGCGCGCACGGTTGGCGTCCGGAACGACAAAAGCGGCAATACCTATCTCCCGTCGCTCGGGTCCGCGCTACATAGTACCGGTAGAGTTCTGCGTCACCCGCCGTTGGGAGGAAAACCTGATGGTTCTGACCAGCCGTCGCAGCCAGGTGGCTGCCAGCCTCGCCCTCATTGCCATGTTCGGCGGGGTGTCGCTTTCGCTCGGATCGCGGGTCATCGAGCCATCCCTCCCCGACCGCATCAGCGACGAGACCTTCTGGCGGATCGTGTCCGAGTACTCGGAGCCGGGCGGGTTCTTCCGCTCCGACAACTTCGTCTCGAACGAGATCACGTTCCAGTGGGTCCTGCCCGAGCTTGCCAAGACGCTGAAGCCCGGTGGCGTCTACCTCGGCGTCGGGCCTGACCAGAACTTCACGTACATCGTCGGGCTCAAGCCGAAAGTCGCGTTCATCGTCGATATTCGGCGCCAGAACATGCTGCACCACCTGCTCTACAAGTCGCTCATCGAGATGTCGCCCGACCGGGCGGATTTCCTGTCGCGACTCTTCTCGCGTCCGCGTCCGCCGGGACTCGACGGGAGCGTGGGCCCGGCGGCGCTGTTCCAGGCCTATGCCAACGCCGCGCCCGACAGCGCGCAGTTCACGCGTAACTTGGCGGCCGTAAAAGACCACCTCGTGGGCAAGCGCAAATTCGGACTCACGAGTGACGACCTGCGCACCATCGAGTACGTGTACACGGCGTTCTTCGCCGCCGGCCCCGACCTCACGTATTCGTTCACGATGCCCGGGCGCGGCTCGAGCATGATGTTCTACGGGCGGCGCATGCCCACCTATGCCGAGCTGCAGATGGAGAGCGACGGCGATGGGGTGCAGCGCGGATATCTGGCGACCGAGGCCAATTACCGCGTGCTCCGCGACCTCGAGCGCAACAACCTCATCATCCCGCTCGTCGGCGACTTCGCCGGAGACAAGGCGCTGCGATCGGTCGGCAGGTTCGTGCGCGACAACGGCGCGACGATCTCGGCGTTCTACACGTCGAACGTGGAGCAGTATCTCTTTCAGAGCGACGACTGGCGCCGGTTCTTCTCGAACGTCGCGACGCTGCCGGTGGACACGTCGAGCACGTTCATCCGCGCCGTGTTCAACTTCAACACGATGCCGAGTGCCACCGGGACGCCCGGTCCGCGATCGCGGACGATGCTCGCGCCCATCGCGGAACAGGTCCGCGCGTTTGCGGACGGCAGACTGCTGACGTACTGGGACGTGATTCAGAGCAGTCGGTAGCTATCGAGCTATCAGCTATCAGCGATCGGCAAGCCCGGGTGCTCTCGCGGTGCGACTCACGATAGCCGTCATCGGGTGAGCGATCTTCGTCAGGCGATCGGGCTCGGCCGCGCGACCGCGATGGTCGTGGGCACGATCATCGGCGCGTCGATCTTCGTTCAGCCCTCGCTCGTGTCGGGGGCGGTTCCGTCGCCCGCGGGGATGCTGCTCGTGTGGGGCGCAGCCGGCCTGCTCACGCTCATTGGCGTGCTCGTCACCGCCGAGCTGGCATCGGCGTTCCCGAAGACGGGCGGCGTCTACGTCTTCCTCCGCGAAAGCTACTCCCCGGCCCTCGGCTTCCTCTGGTGCTGGGCGATGTTCTGGAGCATGCACACGGGGATCATCGCGGCGATCGCGACCGTGTGCGCCCGCTACGTCGGCTTCTTCATCCCGCTCGACGACACCGGCACCCGTCTGGTCGCCATCACGGTGATCCTCGCGCTCTCCGCCATCAACTACGTTGGCGTTAGGCACGGCACCACGCTCCAGACTGCCTTCACGATCGGGAAGGTCGCGGCCGTGGCGGCTATCGTCGTCGCGGGGTTCGTTGCGCCGGGGCGTGCGTCGGGGCCGGACGCCACCGCGGCGGTCGTGCCGTCGGCGTCCTCGTTCATCACGGCGACGGTCGCCGGGTTGTTCGCGTTCGGCGGCTGGCACATGGTGACCTACACCGGCGACGAGACGGTCGATGCACGGCGCACCATTCCACGCGCCCTCATGATCGGCACGCTCATCGTCACCGCGTCGTACATCGCGGTCAACGCCGCGTACCTCGCCGTCCTGTCGCCGGCTGCGGTGGCGGCATCGAACCGCGTCGCCGCCGACTTCGCGGACGCCATCCTGGGCAGCGGAGGCGCCGCCGCGATGGCGGCGCTCGTCGTGTTCTCCACCGTCGGCGCTCTCATCGGCATCATTCTCACGGGGCCACGCGTGTACCTGGCCGCCGCGCAGGACGGGCTGCTGCCACGTGCCGTGGCATCGGTGCACCCGCGGTTCGCGACGCCACACTACGCCATCGTCCTGCAGGCGGTGTGGGCATCCGTGCTCGTCGCCACGGGCACGTACCGCGCGCTGTTCACGCGCGTGGTGTATACCGAATGGATCTTCTTCGGCCTCATGGCCGGTGGGATCTTCCTGCTCCGCCGGCGGCCCGGCTATGCGCCCGCGTATCGCGCGTGGGGCTACCCCGTGCTTCCCGTCGTGTTCATCATCTCCACCGTCGTGATCGTCGCCAACCAGCTCGTTGCCGATCCGTGGGAGAGCGTTACGGGGTTGGCCATCGTCCTGGCCGGGTTGCCGTTCTACTACTTCCGCGTCCGAGGACGCACCACCACTCGCGAGCTCCATGCCGATCATTGACGTCCACAATCACTTCTATCCGCCCGAGTACCTCGACGCGCTGCGGTCCGGAAAGAGCGTCGTTCGCGTGACGGTGGACTCGTCAGGGAACCCGCACATTCACTACCCGGGCGACTACAACGTCGCGGTCGCCGGTCATCGGGACATCGCGTACCGGCAATCGGTGCTCGAGCGCGAAGGGGTCGATACGCAGGTCATCACGCTCACCACGCCGGGCACGCACGTCGAGTCCCCCGCCTACGCCGCGACCCTCGCGCGACTCGTCAACGACGCGTTCGCCGCGATCGTGAGCGAGCGCGGGCCGCGATTCAGCGCGCTCGCGACGCTGCCGCTGAACGACCCGGACGCGGCGGTCACGGAGTTCCGGCGCGCCGTGGAGGAGCTCCGGCTGCCAGGGGCCATGCTCTTCAGCAACGTGAACGGCGTTGCGCTCGCGGACCGGCGATTCTGGCCGCTCTACGAGGCGGCCGATGCGTACGGCGCGGTGCTGCACATTCATCCCACGAGTCCCGTGGGCGTGGAAGCCATGACGCAGTACTGGCTCATGCCGCTCGTGGGGTTCCTGATGGACACGACCCTCGCGGCAGCACACCTCGTGTTCAGCGGTGTCGGCGAGCGGTTTCCGAACATCAAGTGGGTGTTGTCCCACCTCGGCGGCGCGGTGCCGTACATGGCGGAGCGCTTCGACCGCGGCTTTCACGCCTTCGAGGAGTGCCGGCGCAATATCGATCGGCCGCCGAGCGACTATCTCAAGCGCTGGTATTACGACACGGTGAACTTCGACCCGAACGCGTTGCGTCTCGCGATCGCGTTCGCCGGAGCGGACCACATTCTGGCCGGCAGCGATTACCCGCATCAGATCGGCAGCATCCCGTCGATGTTGTCGAGCATCCGCGGGCTCGGCCTCTCGGACGCCGAGTGTTCCGCGATCCTCGGTGGTACCGCGGCGCGCCTCTACACTCGTTAGGTATTCTCGCGACAGCCTGGCGCGCGCGGCCTGACCCCTCTCACGGATCTGGAATTGGGGTCAGAGTCGAATATCATCGTTCCGTTGCACGGCGGCACCGTTTTGGCGCCGATCCCTGGTCTGCCACCCGGCAGCCCTCTCG
>DASURJ010001034.1:0-4436 GCA_036280115.1 Gemmatimonadaceae bacterium | reverse complement strand
GTCGCGCTCGTGATTCAGCTGCTCGACCTCGCCCAGATCATCTGAATGGATGACCGGGTCCGGGCGGGCGGGAGCGGTATGCTCGTCCACGCGGTTCACGACCGCGCGCTGTCGGCCCGGGTCATTCGCCGCGTGGCCATGCGTTATGCGGAAGGCCCCGACCCCGCGCTCGACCGGCCTCCCTACGTCAGGGCGGCTTCGGGGATCGCCTGGCTCGGGTCGGAGCTGGCAGTCATCCAGGATGACGCGAACTTCATCGCGATCGTCGATCCGGCGACAGGGCTGGCGCGATCGACTGCTCTACCTGCCGGGGCGGGCGGACGGCGCCTGTTCGATGACAGCCGCGGCAACAAGGCCGAGAAGCTCGACCACGAGGCGCTCGTCGCCGTCGCCGACGGTGGCGACACGCTGCTCGTCGCGTTAGGCTCCGGCTCGACGCCGCGGCGTGAAACCATCGTACTCATCCAGCAATACAGCGCGTCGCACCACGCCGCGCGCGCCATCGCGGCACCACGGTTCTACGCCGCCCTGCGCGCCGCGGCGTTCTTTGCCGGCAGCGAGCTCAATGTCGAAGGAGCGACATACCTCGACGGCCGCCTGCGTTTGTTCGGTCGCGGCAACGGCGCGGTGGTCGGCACCACCCGCCCAGTCAACGCCACGTGTGACATCGATTGGGCAGGCCTCCGTGCGCACCTCGAGCAACAAACGCTGGCGCCGCCTGTGCCCACGAATGTCGTTCAGTACGACCTCGGGTCGATCGATGGCATCGAGCTCTCGTTCACCGACGCGACCCCCGGCGGCGCCGGGCACCGAGCTTCGGAGACGGTCTTCTATACCGCGGCGGCCGAGGCGTCACCCGATGCGACGCGCGACGGTGTGGTTGCAGGCTCGGCGATCGGGGTCATCGAGACTATTGACGGTACACTGACAGCGAGATGGACCGAGTTGCGTGATGCCGGCGGCGGCCGGTTCCCGCTCAAGGCGGAAGGCATCGCGCTCACATCGACACCCGGTCGGCTTCTCATCGTCGCGGACGTTGACGCCCACGACCGTCCGTCGGAGCTGCTCGAAGTGCAGCTCGACGGGGCATGACACGCCTAGCAATTGGCCCTAGTCCAGCTTGAGGGCCGTGTGCGGCGCGACCCGGCTCGCCCGTCGCGCCGGCAGCCAGCACGCAACCAACGAGACGGCAAGCAGCAGCGCGGCCACGCCAGCCATCGTCACCGGATCACTCGCCTCGACGCCGAACAGCAGATCGCTGAGGACGCGCGTGCTCGGCACGGCGATCAGGATGCCGAGCACGGCGCCGGCAGCCGCCAGAGACATTCCCTTCCGAATCACGAGCCCGAGGACGCTCCCCGACGCCGCGCCTAACGCCATCCGGATCGCGATGTCCCGCCGGCTCGTTCCCACGACGAACGCCAGCAGGCCATAGATCCCGACGGCGGCCAGCACCATCGCGATGGCGGCAAACAGGGTGAGCATGAGCGACCCGAACCGCGGAGCGGCCGTCTGCTGCTCGAGCACGTCGCTCAACGCCGCCACATCGAAAAGCGGGAGCGTCGGGTCGAGCTCCCGCACCACGCGACGGAGGGCGGTCGCAATCGACGCCGGATCCGACTCGGTGCGCACGGCGAGATTGATCGTCTCGTCGGTTTGCTGGGCGAAGGGGAAGTACACATCCACCGGGTCCGACAGCCCCAAGAGGTCGGATGTGAGATCGCGAAAGCGCGCGTTGCCCACGACACCCACCACCTCGATGTCGAGCGGGCCTCCCGTTCCCGCGTAACCGAGACGCTGCCCGATCGGGTCGCGATCGGGCCAGAGCCGCCGCGCCATCGCGGCGCCCACCACGGCGACTCGCGGGGCATCAGGACCGTCGGCCGGCGTGAACACTCGGCCGCGTTGCAGCGGGATCCCGAGCGTCGCGAAATACTCCGTCGAGACGCGGTGCTGCGCGTAGCTGACGCCCTCGGGCGCTGCACCGTCGTAGGTCAGCTGCCCGCCGCTCTGGTTGCCGCGGAGCGGGAGATCGGCACCAATCGCAGCCGCGCTGACACCCGGAAGCTCGCGTATCCGCTCTACGAGCTGTTCCGCGAACCGAATCCGCCCAGCATCGGGATACCGCTGGAGCGGCAGGGCGAGCCGTGCCGCCACGACGCCATCGGGACGAAAGCCCGGGTCGACATCGAGTTGACGACGTAGGCTCCGAACCATGAGCGTCGCGCCCGCGAGTAGTACCAGCGCGAGCGCCACTTCACCGATCACGAAAACCTGCAACGGACGCAATCGGCGGATGGACCCGAGCCCCGCCGCGGCCGACGGTGCTCCAGTCTTCAGCGCGGTCACCAGCTCGGCACCGGGACGTGCCAATGCCGGGGCGAGGCCGAAGAGGACGCCTGCGCCGACCGCGATCAACGCGGTGTAGCCGAGGACGGGCCAGTCGATCTTCACGTCGGCGTATGGCGGCAGGAGTCCTGCGGGCGCGAGCGGCAAGAGGGTGTCGACTCCCCAGAGCGCGAGGAGCACGCCGGCCGCCGCCCCCATCAAGGCGAGCACGATGCCTTCGACGACGAGCTGCCTGACGATTCGCGGGCGGCCAGCGCCTAACGCTACTCGCATCGCCATCTCGCGACGGCGGGCGGTGGCGCGAACGAGCTGCAGGCTCATCACGTTCGCGCACGCAATGAGCAGCAGGAATCCGACGGCTCCGAACAGCGCACGCAACAGGATCTCCGTGGTGCCCAGAAAATCCGCGCGCAGCGTGACGACGCGCGCGGCCCGGTCGCGGTTCGTGGCTGGATAGGCCCGCTCGAGCTCCGCCGTGACGCGATCGAGGTCCCGCTGCACGTCCGGAAGCGCCAGGCCCGGTTTCATGCGCCCGACGGCGTAGAGCCATCGGCTCGAACGCCTCTCCAGCGTCGACGCTGGACGAATCGCGGACGCCATCATCATCGGAATCCAGATCTCGCTCTCGAGCGACAGCCCGCGAAAGTCCTCCGGCATCACGCCCACGATCGTGAAGGTTCGCGAATTCACAGTGATCGGCCGGCCGACAACGGACTCCATCCCGCCGAACCGCGATTGCCAGAGACCGTGGCCGATCACAGCGACGGGGTGCGCATCCGGCACGCGATGCTCCTCGGGGAGAAAGGTGCGGCCGCGCGCCGCACCCGCGCCGATCACCCGAAAGAAATCCTCCGACACGATCTCCGCGTCGACGCGGACTGCATCACCGCCCGGGTCCCCGATGTTCAACGCGATGTCATCGTAGGCCGCGAGCCCGTCGAACGCGTGGCTTCTCGCTTGCCAGTCCATCGCCTCCAGGTAGGAGATGCCACGGGTCGATTGTTCGCGCGGGACAAACCCTCGCGCGACGACGAGCCGCTCCGCGTCCGGGAATGGCAGCGGACTGACGAGCGCCGCATTCACGACGCTCATCATGGTCGTCGTCGCACCGATCGCGACCGCGATGGTGGTGATGACGACGAGCGCAAACGCCGGGCGGCGTCCGAGCGATCGAATCGCGAAGCGAACATCACCGAGGAGGGTGTCCATGTATCGTGGGTCGAATGTCCATGCTCGCGCCGGTTGTCCGCGCGCGCGTCGGCCACCAAGGCAGGCGCCGTGCCGGTCGCGTCTCTGCGACAATCGCCTGTGCGGCAATCACTTGGGCGATCACCACCGGAGCGGCAGCGTACATTCGGTGTACGACTCCGAACGACCGGTCCCATGAACGGACACGGCGGGGTGACGCCGGGAATCAAGGGAGCCCAGCTGAGCCGAGCGCTCGCCACTCGTCGGGGCTCCGTCTACATTGGCTCCGGACTCGAGCTACCCCGTGACGACCGACCTCCGTGACCGGCTGCAGCGCGCGCTCGGCGCCGCCTACACCCTCGACCGCGAGCTCGGCGGTGGAGGCATGTCGCGCGTCTTCGTGGCCACCGAGGCCGCGCTCGGCCGTAAGGTCGTCGTGAAGGTGCTACCGCCGGACCTCGCGGCGGGCGTGCGCACCGACCGCTTCAAGCGCGAGATCGCCCTGGCCGCCCGGCTGCAGCACCCGCACATCGTCCCGCTGCTCTCGGCGGGCGAGATGGACGGCGTTCCGTACTTCACCATGCCGTTCATCACGGGTGAGTCCCTCCGCGCCTACCTCTCGCGTGAGGGCGAGCTGTCCGTCAGCGAGGGCGTCCGACTCCTGCGCGAGGTCGCGAGCGCGCTGGCGTACGCGCATCGGAACGGGGTCGTCCATCGCGACATCAAGCCCGACAACGTGCTGCTCGCCGGGGGCGCGCCCGATGCCGCGGGCGGTGCGGGGAAAGCCCGAATGGCGACGGCAATGGTGGCCGACTTCGGCGTGGCCAAGGCGCTCGTTGCCGCGGAGCACGAGGCCGTCGAGCAGAACCGGGCCGCCGCCCACGCCCATCATGCGACGT
>DASURJ010001033.1:0-9970 GCA_036280115.1 Gemmatimonadaceae bacterium | reverse complement strand
GGCACGGCGACATCGAGCAGCAGGTCCTTCGTGGTTTTCTGGTAAAAGTCAATGATGCCGGTAAAGCGGTCGTTCGAGAACCCGTAGTCGATGCCGAAGTTGACCTGCTCGGACGTCTCCCACTTGAGGTCCGGGTTCGCGACCTGCGCGGCCACGAGGCCCGTGGTGAGCGTCGTACCGAACGGGTAGCGCGCATCGGAGCTCGCGCGCAACAGGAGCTGCGTGCCGTAGGGGCGCACCGCCTGATTGCCCTGGAGTCCCCAGCCCACACGCAGCGCCAGCGTGGAGAGGCCTAACGGGCGGTCCTGCATGAACGCCTCGTTGCTCATGCGCCACGACGCCGACAGGGCCGGGAATGTCGACCACTTGTTGCCTTCGGCGAGGCGCGACGAGCCGTCGTAGCGGAGGACACCCGTCAGGAAGTACTTCCCGGCGAATCCGTAATTGGCTCGCCCGAAGAACGAGACGAGCTTGCTCTCGTCGTTGTACGACACCGGCGGTGGCGCGGAGCCGGCCGCGCCGGCACCGAGGTTGTTCCACTTGAACGCGTCGGTAATGAAGTTCTGGGCGATGACCTCGAACCCGCTGTTGTCGAACGTGCTGTATTCATAGCCGCCGACGATGTCCAGCTCCTGGCCCTCGGCGAACTGCGGGTTGTACGTGAGGAGCTGCTGGAAGTTGATGTTCTGCAGATTGCGGTTCGCCTGTCGGGCGAGCCCATTGAACGCGGCGCCGATCGCGTTGTCGCGTGGCACGTACGTCCGGCGAACCGTTTCGGTGTTGTCCACGCCGAACGTCGTCTGCGCGGTGAGGCCCGGCAGAATGGTGAGCGTGCCCGTCACGTTCCCGAGGATGCGGTTTTCGGGTGCGACGTCCTGGATCTGTCGCACGAGCGCCACCGGATTGCGCGCGCTCTGGGCTCCGGTCCCGACTTCGAAGAATTGCTCCTCGCCGCTGGTCGGGTCGGTGACCATCACCGGCCGCGTCGGGTTGTAGATCGCGACGTTCGTGAAGACGCCGCCCTCGAACCCGCCGCCGTTCTCGAATGGGATGTAGTCGTTGTAAACGCGCGACGCCGTCAGGTTCAGCGTCACACCGAGCCGGCCACCGAACGTGCTGTGCAGCCCGTTGAGCCGGCCCTGATAGCGCTTGAGGCCGTTCGACAGCACGACGCCCTGCTGATCGAAATAGTTGAGCGACGCGCGGTACTTCGTTGCCTCCGTACCGCCGGAGAACGCAACGTTGTGGTTCTGCGCGTACCCCGTCCGTGTGACCTCCTCCTCCCAATCCGTGTTCGCGGTGCCGAGCGACTGGAGGCGGGACGGCTCGAGCGTCCCGTCGTTGACCAGGCCCTGGACGAACGCGCGGTACTGGCTGCCCGTCAGGTAGTCGAGGCTCTTCGTCGGCATCGAGGCCGCCCCATACACCTCGTATCGCAGCCCTTCGCCTGCGCGAGCGGACCCACGCTTGGTCTGAATGAGAATCACGCCGTTGGCGCCTCGGCTGCCATAAATGGCCGTCGCCGACGCGTCCTTCAGGACCGTGATCGATTCGATGTCGCTCGGGTTGATCGAGTTGAGCGGGCTCCGTGGGAGAGCCGGCTCGACCGCGCCTACGTTCGCGGCGTCCGGAACCGTGTTCTCGTTCTGCAACGGCACGCCGTCCACCACGTACAGCGGCTCATTGCTCGCGCTGAGCGACGTGCCGCCGCGAATGCGGATCTGAGCACCGCCTCCGGGCTCACCGTTGTTCGTGACGATGTTGACGCCGGTGACGCGGCCCTGGATGAGCTGGTTCGGGTTCGCCACCACGCCCTTGTTCGCCTGGTCGGCGTCGATCTGCGCAACCGAGCCCGTAATGGCCTCGCGTCGTTGCTGGCCGTAGCCGGTAACGACAACCTCGCTCAGCGTAGCCGCAACCGCGACGAGCGTGAAGTCCACCGTGGCCGTGGCCCCTTCGGTCACGGTCACCGGTGCCTCCTGCGCGCCGAAGCCGATGCGGGCCACTCGCAACCGCTGGGCGCCGGTGGGGACGCCGTTCAGGAAGTAGCGGCCGTCGGCTCTCGTCAGCGCGCCGACCTGCGTGCCCACCACGTTCACCGTGGCGTTCGCGACCGGCTGCTGCGTTGTCGAATCGACCACCCGTCCCGTAATGCTTCCCGTCGTGCCCTGCGCGCTCAGTCCGGTGCCTAACGTCACTCCGATGACGAGCGCGGCGATCAGACAACGTACCGCTGCCATACCCCTCCCTCCTGAGGCTGCGGGTGCGATCTCGGCGTCGCTCTCGCGGTGCCGAGCGTGGGACAACTCGGGCCTTACGACTGCGCGATCTCCGAAACAACGACCTCGGTAAGTCGACAACCCAGGTGAGGCTGACCTGCCGGCGGACTCGGGCGAACCGTGCTCCAACTGGGCCTGACCCCGGCTTTTATGACCTGTCCCTTATACGCAAGGCTTACAATGTCCGCAAGAAGTAAAAGGCAATCTGTCCGGACGGGTCGGCCAAGGGCGGTCCGGAGCCGGTGGCGCCCTCACCCGTTTCGGCCAACGGATCAGCATCGCTAGGTTCTACGACCACCCGCCCCGATGCATATGACGAGCATTATCGTTGTGACGCTCTTCGCCCAACTCGCGGTTGCCTCCCCGCAATCGCGCGAGACGTCTCCGGTCCTCGCATTCCCCGAAAGCGGGCTCGACGATAGCGCCGCCTACCACGGCTACCAGACGCGCCTCTTCAAGGACGCCGCCGGCAACACCGTTCAGATCTACCTCGACACCCGCAGCGGACGCGTCGTTCACCTCTGGGCAGACGCCGAGAACGAGAGCATCGGGTTCACGGCCCGCTCGGGCACCCGACCGGCACCACTCCGATGGGACAGCGACGGCGCGATCGTCTCGGCGAGCCCCGACGCCGGACGCACCCGGGCCCTCGAGTACCGACTCGCCGCCGACGCGCCACGCATCCACGTCGGCCTGTTCCTCCTCGGCTCGATGCGAGTCGAGCGCGATTTCCAGTACGCCGAAGCCAATCGCACACGCTTCACGCCCGCGACCTTCTCCCTGCCCGAGATCGCGCGGATGCTCGCCGCACTCGAGCGCCTCGACCCCGCGGTGCGATCGGAGCACCTCGCGCTGCTGAACGCGCCCGACATTGCCACGCTCCGCGGCCGACTTCGCCCCGCGATCGTAACGGACGACAGTGCCGCGACGTGGGTGGCGCGCGTGATCCAGCCGTCACTCGACGCCCGCGATACGATCACGCTCGAGATTCGCGCCGACACGCGGCTCGTCACCGCCGCGCGCGCGGGCGACTCGATCTCTCTCGCGGCCCGATCGGGCAGCCGCATCCCCTTTGCGGTCCGGATCACGACCACCGGCCGACCTCTCACCCCGCTCACGCGCGAGGAGATCTTCTCGCCGGCGTTCCTCACGTTTCTCGCCGCGGTTCGCGACTCGGGCAGCTCGGGCGGCGCGGCAGCGACCCGGGCCCGATGGCTGGAGCGTCAGGTGAGGGGCGTCGAGCTGCTCTCGTCGCACGAGAAGCTCATGGCAGGGCTCCCGACGTACGCCACGTACTTCGGCCGTGACATGCTCGTGAGCGCGCTCATGATGCGCTCGATATGGCGGCCGGAGATGTCGGAGTTCGCCGTGGGAAGCGCGCTCCGCAAACTCTCGCCCACCGGTCAGGTCAGCCACGAAGAAGCACTGGGCGGGCAGGCGGTGCGCGAAGGCGCGGCCGAGTATGCCGCGCTCGTCGACGAGCACTTCGCCGCCAGACGTGCCGGCAACCGGAACCGCGCCGATTCACTCCTCGCGCGCGCCGGTACGGTCGTTCGCGAGCTGCGACGCACGCGCGAGAACTATCACATGGTGGACGACGAGCTCCAGCTCCCGATTCTCGCGGCGCGCTGGCTCGTCGACTCGTCGGTCCCGGCCGACCGCAAGCGCGCCTTTCTCACCGACTCGTCCGACGGCAGCGGTACTCGACTCGTCAGGCTGCTGCGCGAGCTCGGGCTCGTGGCGCGCATGACGTCGGCATACGTGCAGGACCCGGTCGCCCGCAACCTCGTGTCGTTCGCGCCGCGCGATTCGGGGCGCTGGGCGTCCTCGAGCTGGCGAGACAGCGGTGCTGGGTATGGCGGCGGGCTCGGACGCTACGCCATGGACGTGAACGCAATCTGGGCGCCGTACGCGCTCGAATCGCTCGGACAAATCCTCGGCGCGATCCGCGGGCTCGGCTTCTCGCTCGACTCGCTCTCGTCAGGCGTCGCCGACCTCGACGCCTCGGCGCCTCTCGGGCAGTACGCGCGCGACTCGACCGCGCTACGCCAGGCAGTAGACCGGTGGCGCGGCGCGTCACGCCATTTCGTCGTCAGGCTTTCCCCGGCTCAGGTCCGCTCGCGGGTGACGGCGCGACTCGCGGCGATGCCGGCCCCCGAGCGTGCCTACTGGAGGCGCGTGCTCACCACGACGAGGGCCGACCAGGATTCGCTCACCTTCCTCGCGCTGTCGCTCGACGCGGCCGGGCGCCCGATCGGCGTCGCGAATTCCGACCCGGCAACGAGGCTCTTCCTCGCGGCAAGCGATCCGGCGGCCGCCACCGACTCGGCGCAGATGGCCGCGGCCCTGCGCGACGTGCGGCTGTTCGTGCGCGCCTATCCGGTGGGGCTCTTCATCGATCGCGTGGGGCCGGTCGTGGCGAACGACGCGTACACGACGCCGGCGATCTGGCGCGCGTTCGAGCGCGATCACTACCATGGGCCCCGCGTCGTCTGGGGGCGCGAGGTGAATCTCTTCCTGCTCGGCACCGCCGGCCACGTGGCGGAAGCCAGCGCGTTGCCGGCTGGCGCCGGTCGCGACGCGTACACGCGTGAGTTGCGTGACGCGATCGAACGCATCCGCAGCGCCGTCGAGGCGTCCGGATTCCGGAGCGAGCTCTGGACGTACACGCTGCGCGACGGCCGGATGGCAGCCATGCGATACGGGATCGGCGCGGACGTTCAGCTCTGGAGCACGACCGATCTCGCGGTGCAGTTCGCCCTCTCGCAGCTCGGGCGTTAGGCGTCGTGCAGGATCTCACCACCGGGTCACTCACGCGACACCTGCTGAAGACGACGAGCTTCATGCTCGTCACCATGGTGTTCCAGACGCTGTACTTCCTGATCGACCTCTACTGGGTCGGCCGGCTCGGGACGGAGGCGGTGGCCGGTGTGGGCATCGCCGGAAACCTGACGTTCATCGTGCTCGCGCTCACGCAGATGCTCGGCGTGGGCACGACGACCGTGGTCTCGCACGCGGTGGGGCGGAAAGACCGTGCCCTGGCCACCCTGCTGTTCAACCAGTCGCAGGTTCTGGCGATGGTCGTGGGTGTCGCGTTTCTCGTCATCGGCCTCGCGCTGCGCTCGCGCTACTCCGCGGCCATGGGTGCCGACGCGGCGACGGCACGGATGTCGGACGCGTACCTCCTGTGGTTCATCCCGGCGATGGCGCTGCAGTTCGCGCTCGTGGCCATGGGCGCGGCACTCCGGGCCACGGGCAACTTCAAGCCGGGGATGGTGGTGTCCACGGTCACGGTCATCCTGAACATGGTGCTCGCCCCGTTTCTCATCTTCGGCTGGGGAACGGGCCGTCCGCTCGGCGTCGCGGGTGCGGCCATCTCATCGCTCGTCGCGATCGTTGTCGGCATCGCGTGGCTCGCGACGTACTTCGTTCGGACGGACGCATACCTCCACTTCGATGTCGGTACCTGGCGTCCGCGTCTCGAGCACTGGCGGCGCATGCTCGGCATCGGGCTGCCGGCGGGATTCGAGTTCGCGATGATGGCCGTTTACCTAGGGGTCGTATATGCGCTCACCCGTCCATTCGGCGCGGCGGCGCAGGCAGGCTTTGGTATCGGCCAGCGGATCATTCAGGCGGGCTTCATGCCCGTGGTCGCGCTGGGCTTCGCGGTCGCGCCGGTCGCCGGGCAGAACTTCGGTGCCGGACTTCCGGATCGTGTGAAAGCGACGTTCAAGGACGCATCGCTCATGGCGGCGGGGGTGATGCTGCTGCTCGCGGTCGCGACGCACGTGGCGCCGGCCGCTCTCATGGGGATCTTCACCGGGGACCCGGCAGTCGTTCGCGTCGGCGAGGAATACCTGCGCATCATCTCGTACAACTACGTCGCGTCGGGCCTCATCTTCGTTGTGTCGAGCATGTTTCAGGCGATGGGCAACACCGTGCCCGCGCTCGTCTCGTCAGCCACTCGCATCCTGATCATTGCGATACCGGCAGTCATGCTGTCGCGGCTGCCGGGCTTCGAGCTGCACACGATCTGGTACCTGTCGGTGTTCGCGGTGTTCGTACAGCTCGGGCTGAGCATGTACCTGTTGAGGCGCGAGTTCGGGCGGCGCCTGAGCTTCCCGCCACCGCAGGTGCCCCCCGAGATGAAAGCCGCCTAATCGGGGGTCAGAGTCGAATTCCATCATTCGAGCCCAACCCGACGCCCTCTCGTTTCTCCCTCCAGGGGCTCATCCGCGACGAGTGCACCGGCGGTAGTTTCAGTTCGGTTCGCGTAAACCGGGCCACGCGAAGATGCGTGTGCGGTGAGTGAGGCAGCGGCGTGCGGAGTGAGTTGATGGACGAGGCCGGAGAAGCGGATCGCCGAGCCACCAATCGTATGGACGCTGACGCCCCGCGAAGCGCGCGTGATCCGTCGGGTCTCAGCGGGCGGCAGGTGTCGCACTTTCGGATCCTCGAGCCGCTCGGGGCCGGCGGCATGGGCGTCGTCTATCGGGCCGAGGACCTCAGGCTGCACCGCACGGTCGCGCTCAAGTTCATGCGACCGGATTACACGCTCAACGACACCGCCACGGCGCGGTTTCTACGGGAAGCACGATCCGTCGCGGCGCTCGACCACCCGAACGTCTGTACGATCCACGAGGTCGGTGAGACCGAGGACGGCCAGCTGTTCCTCGCGATGAGCCATTACCCTGGCGAGACGCTGCGCGATCGCCTGGCGGCGCGCGGCCCGCTCGCTGTCGGCGAGGCACTCGACATCGCGAGCCAGATCGCCCGCGGACTCGTGTGCGCGCACGGGGCGGGAATCGTTCACCGTGACCTCAAGCCCGCCAACGTGATGCTCACGGCGGACGGGACGGTGAAGATCCTCGACTTTGGGCTCGCGAAGACGCGCGACCAGAGCATGACGACCGCGGGCGCGGTCATGGGAACGATCGCATACATGGCACCGGAACAGCTCGTCGGCGACCCGGTCGATGCCCGGTCTGATCTGTGGAGCCTCGGCGTCGTGCTGTTCGAGATGCTGACGGGCCGCCACCCGTCGCGCACCGACGACGCCACGGGAACACTCACGCGACACGTCGCGGCCCATCACGCCCCGGCCGTTCGGCTAGAGTCGAGCGCGGCTCTCGCGCGACTCCTGGAACGCCTGCTCCGAAAGGACCCGGCCGAGCGGTATCAGCGGGCCGATGAAGTCCTGACCGACCTGACTGCGCTTCGCGAGCAGATCACGGCGCCTCTCGCGGGGAGCGCACGACGAGGCGGCCTAACGCGAGCGCGAGCGGTGGCCGCGGGCGTTGCCGTGCTCGTGCTCGCCGCGGCCTCGTTCGTCGTGGTCCAGTGGCGCCGAGCCACCGCGCCGGGGGACCCGAGCCCGCCGACGTCCCTCGCCGTTCTTCCACTGAAGAATTTCTCGGGGCCGGATCAGGAGTATTTCGCGGACGGAATGACCGATGAGCTCACGTCGACGCTGGCGAAGATCGAAGCGCTGCGCGTGATCGCGAACCAGTCGATGCTCCAGTTCAAGCGCTCGGCGCACCCGGTGCCGGAGATCGCGAGAATGCTCGGCGTGAAGTACCTCGTCGACGGGTCGGTGCGGACGGACTCCAGCCGCATCCGAATCAGGGCCAGCCTCATCAATGCGGCGGGGAACACTCCGGTCTGGAGTCAGGACTTCGACGAGGAGCGGCGCGACGTGATGGCGCTGCAGCGTAACGTCGCCCTGGCAATCGCGCGCGCGGTCGAGGTCACGCTCACGCCGCAGGACACGAGTCGGCTCGCCGCACGGCCGCCGGTCGACCCGCAGGCGTTCGATCTCTACCTGAAGGGCACCCAGGCGCGGCACGACGCCAGTTTCACGGGTGACTTCAGAGAATCCACTCGTCTTCTGGAGGAGGCGATTGCGCATGATTCGGCGTTCGCGAACCCCTACGCCGGGCTCGCCCTCAACTACGCGTGGACTCTGGACGAAGCGCGAGCACGACGGATGGCCGACACGGCCATCGCGCTCGACCCGACGCTCGCGGACGCCTATGTCGCCCGTGCCATCATCAGTCAGTATTTCGACTGGGATTGGGACGGCGCCGACAACGCCCTGCGCAAGGCGATCGAGCTGAACCCCGGTCATGCGGAGGCCCGCCACGAGCGGAGCATGCTCTGGAGCCGACTTGGTCGATACGACGAGGCATTGCGCGAGGCGCGCCTCGCGCTCGAAAACGCGCCCACGTCATTGCGCTTCGAGAACGGCCTCGCGGAGGTGTACCTGTTCGGTGGCGAGCCCGAGAAAGCGTTGGAGATCGCCGACGGGATTGCGCGCAAGGATTCCACGTTCCTCGGGCCGGACCTCGTGCGCGCTGTCGCCTACATAGCGCTCGGCCGGTACGACGAGGCTGAACGGGCGTGGCGTCGGTGCAGGCGAGTCGTCGGCGACCGATGTCCGCACTCGGTCGAGTTCGCCTACGTCCACGCCAAGACCCGGCCCCGATCGGACGCGTCGAAGTTGATCGACTCGCTCGAGACGCGCTGGCGGCAGGAACGGGCGAATCGTTCCGCCTGGTCGATCGCGGAGAGTGTCGCGATGGCATACGCCGGGCTCGGAGAACGCGACTCCGCAACGGTGTGGTTGGAGCGCGCGGCCGAGTTGCGCACCCAGATGCTGTACATCAAGGTTCACCCGGCGTTCGCGTCGCTGCGATCCGAGCCGCGGTACCAGAGGCTGCTCGAGCGAATGGGGTTTCCCGACGACCAGGGAGCCGGCCGCGCGGGACCGCGTTAGGCATCCGCCGCTACATACGCGTCGATCACCGCGCGCTCCCCTTCCCGCCCCGGTTTTGCGTTGCCGTGCTCCATCCCCACCACGCCGGTGTACCCCTTCGAGTGGATGTGGCGGAACACGTTCTGAAAGTTGATCTCGCCGGTACCCGGCTCCTTTCGGCCAGGATTGTCGCCGACCTGGAAGTACGCGATCTCGCTCCAGGCCGCGTCGATGTTCGAGATGAGATTCCCCTCCGTGATCTGCTGATGGTAGAGGTCGAACAGGATCTTGCACGACGGACTCGCGACCGCCTTGCAGATCATGTAGGCCTGAGGGACTCGTGTCAGGAACTGGCCCGGGTGATCGCGTAACGTGTTCAGGGGCTCGAGCACCATCACGAGCCCGTGCGGCTCGAGAATCCCCGCGGCTCGCTCGAGGGTTTCGACGAGATGCGCCGTCTGGTAGCTCATCTCGAGCCGAGTGTCGACGTGACCGGGAACGACCGTCGTCCATTTGGCGTTCACGCGCTTCGCGACGTCGATGGACTCGCGCACCTCACGCAGAAACGCGTCG
This sequence comes from Gemmatimonadaceae bacterium, assembly GCA_036280115.1. Taxonomy (GTDB): domain Bacteria; phylum Gemmatimonadota; class Gemmatimonadetes; order Gemmatimonadales; family Gemmatimonadaceae; genus JAJKIV01. The sequence continues at coordinate 364 of DASURJ010001033.1, read as the reverse complement.
CGCTTCGCCGCATCACCGCTCGTGAGGTTCGCCTCGTTCCAGGCGATGGTGTGTGCCACGAACACGCCCATCCGCATGCCGAGCCGATCGAGCGCTTTCCCGATCCGTTCCTGGTCGGCGACTGACCGCCGCTTGAGCTCGTTGTCCTCGAGCGCCGTGAACCCTTCGGCACGCATGAACTCGAGCTGTGCGACGAGGTCCTCGCCAGCGTGGTGGCGGAACATCCCGAAGTGCGGCGCGTACCGCATCCGGAACTGCCGCCGCCCTTGCGCGGACTGCCTGCCCTGGCCGTCAACGCTCGTGCCCGTCGGCGACTCCGGCGGCTCCGGTTGCCGTGCGTCCCATGGAACCATCGCGGCCGCCA
>DASURJ010001032.1:0-11285 GCA_036280115.1 Gemmatimonadaceae bacterium | reverse complement strand
ACCAGGGACCGCGCCGTCGCCGATCGCAGGATCTCGCCAAGGTTCTTGACGTGTGCGCTGAAGGTGGAGAGGCTCGCCTCGATCGACTGCTCGTCGCCGATGTCGGCGAAGATGTCGTCGAACACGGCGACGCGGCTGCCGGCTGCGACCGGCGCCGGCACGCCCGACTGGACGAGCGCCGACACCAGTGCGAGCGACTTGAGCAGAACCGTTTTTCCACCCGTGTTCGGGCCCGATACCAGCAGTGTACGCTCCTCCGGCGACATCTCGAGGTCGAACGGGACCACGTCGACGCCCTGCGCGAGCAGAAGCGGGTGGCGTCCGTTACGGATCGAGAACCCGCCGGCGGGAGCCGTCAGCTCGGCCTGCGCGCACTCGTACGCCATGGCATAACGAGCACGCCCGTACAGCGAGTCGAGGCGCACGAGCGCGTCGAGCGCGGCGACGAGCGCGTCGCGGAGCGGGCGGAGCCGATCCGTCGCCTCGAGAAGGATGCGGTCCACCTCACGCACTTCCTCGATCTCGAGCTCGCGGATGCGGTTCCCTTCCTCGATGGCCGCGGGTGGCTCGACGAACAGGGTGGCACCCGAGCCGGACGTGTCGTGGACGATCCCGCCGATAGTGCCCCTCGCCTCGCGGCGAATGGGGATGACATACCGGCCGTTTCGTACGGTGACCGACATGTCCGCGACTTGCTGATGCGGCTCGAGCTTCGCCATGAGCCGCTCGAGCAGGCGCACCAGCTCGGCCTCCGCGCCGCGCAGCTCCCGCCGGAGCCGGCGCAGCGCCGGCGACGCGTCATCGCGAACGCTACCATCGTCGGCGAGGATCCGCTCGAGCGCTGCCTCCTCGGCCTTCGCCGAGACGAGGTTCGCGACGATGGGGCCGAGCACTGCGGTCGCGACCGCCGGCCGCCGCGGATCGCGAAGCGCCTCGAGCGTCCGGCGCGAGGACCGGAGCAAGACCAGCACCCCGAGCAGGTCGGGGCCACTCAGCGCCGTCCCCGCCACCCGAAGCCGCTCGAGTGCCCGGCCCGCGTCAGGCACACTCTCCGGCGACCACGGCGAGTCGCCAGAGGCGAGCGCACGCATCGCGGCCACGCGCGCGTGCTCGCGCTCGATCTCGACAACGTCGTCCGCGGGTCGGAGCTCTCGAATGTGCGCCGCTCCCGCCGACGAGCTCGCGTGCCCCGCGACGACGTCGAGCGTGCGCTGAAACTCGAGAACCGCGAGTGCGTGCGCGTTCACTTGCCCCACCGTCCCCGGCCCGCTCCGGCCATGAACCGCCTCTCGCCTGCTATCGACATCTCACACGGGTTCCGCCAGCAAAAGCCCGAACGGGCGGATTCCACCGCGCGTTCGGGCTCGACCAACGTTGGGCACCGAGATCACCCTTGCCTGCTCAGTTCCTCGCGCGCGATCGCGTTGATCGTGCCGCCTTCGGCGCGTCCCTTGAATTGCGGGACGACCTTTCCCATGACCGCGCCGAGGTTCCCGGCGCCGCCCTCGATCGCGGCGCGAACGGCCACACGGATCTCGTCATCACTCACGGACGCCGGCAGGTACCGCTCGAGCGTCTCGAGCTCCGCCTTCTCCTTCGCGACGAGATCCTCGCGACCGGCCGGCGCGTAGAGCTCGATCGCTTCGCGCCGCCGCTTGACCGCCTTGCGAAGTACGTCGATCACGTCGTCGTCGGTGAGGTCGCGGCGCAACTCGATCTCGCGATTCCGCGCATCGGAGATCGTCGAGCCAATGACAATCACCGCGCCCTTGTCGCCGGACTTGCGCGCTGAGCCAAGGTCCTGTTGCAGTCGCGCGAGGAGGTTCGACATCAGCGGGCGGTGTGCATCATAACACGTGAGGGTGAAAAAAAAACCTATCGGCCGCTCAGCCCGGAGGCCAGTGCATCGTGCGCCCGCCGAGCAGATGCAGGTGAATGTGAAAGACGGTCTGTCCCGCCGCGCTGTTCGTGTTCAACACCGTGCGGTAGCCATCACCGCTGATCCCCTCGGTTCGCGCGATCTCCGCCGCCATGAGCGACAGGCGCCCGAGCATCGTCGGGTCGCGCGCGTCGTTCAACGACGGGACATGCTCCTTCGGGATCACCAGCACGTGAACCGGTGCTTGCGGATTGATGTCGCGGAACGCGAGCGAATGCTCGTCCTCTGCCACAAGCTTGGCGGGGATCTCCTTCCGCACGATGCGACAGAACAGGCAATCGTCAGCCATCCGTTCTCCAGGTGTCAGTCGGGAATGCGTCCAGCATGTTGCGCACGATGGCGAGCGCGGCAACGGCCGCGGTTTCGAACCGTAATACGTTCGCGCCGAGCGACACCGGATGGAAGCTGGCCGCGGTCAGGGTACTCAGCTCATCGGGCTCGAGGCCGCCTTCGGGTCCTACGGCGATCGTGACCGGCGCCACCAGTCGACACTGGAGGACGGGCGCGCCGCCCGGATCGAGCACGAGCCGAGAGCCCCCCGCGGGCAAGGCCGCGATCGCCGCGTCGGGCAAGGCGTCGTCCCCGATCGCCGGAAGCCACGACGCGCGTGACTGAAGCAGCGCCGACTGCATCCGCGCGGCAACGCGCGCCGCGAACGACGCCCCCTCCCCGCGTGGTGAAACGCTGCGCGAACGCCGCCAGGACACCGGCCGCCAGCTCGTCACGCCGAGCTCGGTCGCTTTCTCTGCCAACCACATCATTCGGTCGCGGTCAGCGACGGGAACCATCAGGTGCACGTCCGGCGCGCGTGCCACGCGCGCGACGTCCGAGACGAGCACACTGGCCTCGCGCTTCGCGAGGTGCGTGACGGTGCCAACGGCGTGGTGACCGGCGCCGTCGGCGAGGTAGACGCGCGCCCCCACCTCGAGACGCCGCACACGCATGTGGTGCGCGGCTTCCTCGCTGAGATGAACCGTGTCTCCCGCAACGAGCGGGCGTTCGTCGAAGAAGACGCCGGCTAACGACGCGAGATCGTCGCGCTCCACCAGATGTCCTCGACGTCTTCGTCGGTGATGCGCCACCCGCCACTCTCGACGTCCTGAGCGACGGCGGCGCGCTCGTCGCGCAGGATGCCACTCAGAATCGCACAGCCGCCGTCGCTGAGCGCCGCCGCCATCGTCGGAAGCAACATTCGGTGAACGCTCGACACGATGTTCGCGAGAACGATGTCGACGGGTGCGAGAAGCGGCAGCAGCAGGGCTGCGTCTCCCTCGATGACCTGCACCATGTCGCTCACGCCGTTCCGCTCCACGTTCTCGTTCGCGTTGCCGATCGCATCCGGGTCGAGCTCGACGGCAGCGACGCTCCGGGCACCGAGCTTCGCTGCCGCGATCGACAGCACCGCGCTCCCCGCGCCCAGGTCCGCAACGCGGCGGCCGCGGACGGACACTCGCTGCATGAGTCGCACGACGCCCCGGGTGGTGGGATGATCGCCGGTGCCGAATGCCATCCCGGGGTCGATCACGATGGTCCTCGCGGGGTCGAGCCCGGCGGCGAGCCACGGCGGCGCGATCGACAGCGCCCCCACGGCCTGAACCGAGAGGAGCCCCTTCCATGCCTCCGACCAGTCGGTAGCGGGGGCTCGGCCGACCGTCACCTCGGCACCGGGGTCCGCATCGCGAACGACGTCGATGACGCGCTCGAGATCGGCCTCCGGCGGAAAGTGCGTGACGAGCGTGCTGCCGTCTTCGTGAACGCCCTGTGCACCAGCCGCGAACAACGCCGCGATGGCAGCCTCGCGCTCGTTCGCCGGCTGCACGCGGACGGAGAGCCAGCTCACGTGGACATGGCTCCGCTACGGCGCGGCCCCACGGCGCGCGCTCACGCGCCGAGCGCTTCCTTCATGCGCGTCCAGAACCCCTTCTCTCGCGACTTCGGCGCCTGCTGCGTCTCGGCCAGTTTGCGGATGAGTGCCTCCTCCTCGCGTGAGACCGTCTCCGGCGTCCAGAGTTGGACACGCACGTGGAGGTCGCCCACGCCGGAGGCATTGACCCTCGGCAGCCCGCGACCACGGAGGTTGAACATCTGCCCGCTCTGCGTGCCCGGCGGGATGCGCAGGGAGACGTTGGCCGCCACCGAAGGCACCTCGACGTCGGCGCCTAACACGAGCTGGGGATAGGTGACGAGCACCTCGCAGTAGAGGTCCTCGCCGTCGCGCTCGAAGCGCGGGTCGTCGGCGACCTCGAAGACGACGAGGATATCGCCGCGTGGACCGCCGCGCGGCCCGGCGTTCCCCATGCCGCGGAGGGTCATGTACTGGCCGGTCGCGACGCCGGGCGGGATCTGCACGGGAATCGTGTGGTCCGTGCGTACGCGCCCCTCGCCCTTGCACTTCTTGCACGGGGCCGCGATGACCGTTCCTTCGCCGGCGCACGTCGGGCACGGCGCCACGCTCACGAACTGTCCGAAGAACGACCGTTGCGCTCGGCGCACTTCGCCCGAGCCGTTGCACGTGGTGCAGCGCTGAGCCTTGGTGCCCTGCTCCGCACCGGTTCCCTCACACCGGTCGCACGGATCGAGCAGCTTCACGGTGAACGTCTTCTGCACGCCGCTGGCGACTTCCTGCAGCGTGAGCTCGACGTTGATCCGCACATCGCTTCCGCTTCGCGACGTGCCGCCACGGCGTCCGCCGCCCGCGGCGCCGAAGAGGTCGCCCAGCCCGAAGTCGCGCATGAAGATGTTGAGCGCTTCGGAGAGATCGACGTGGTGGAACCCGCCGCCCGTGCCGCCGCGGAGCCCGGCCTCGCCGTAGCGATCATAGGCCGCGCGCTTGTTCGGATCCCGCAGGACGTCGTACGCCTCGGTGATCTCCTTGAACTTTTCTTCCGCGTCGCGTGACCCGTTGTTGCGGTCCGGGTGGTACTGCATCGCGAGCTTGCGGTAAGCCTTCTTCACTTCCTCGTCGCTGGCGCCCCGTGAGACGCCAAGCACGCTGTAGTAATCTGCCATTGCCGTCGCAGCCATCAGCCATCAGCCATCAGCCATCAGAACGCGAGAGCTGAGAACCGATTGCGTTGGTTAGTCCAATAGGTCGGAAACTAGTCGAGATGTGTGTGTCACGATCGCGATCACCTTCTCGTACGGCATGCGCGTTGGGCCGATCACGCCGATGACGCCGGACAGCGAGCCCGCCCGGTACTCCGATGTGACGATCGTGAAGTTCTCGAACCGCGGATCGCCGTGCTCGTTGCCGATTGTGATCGAGATGCCGGGAGTGGACGGGCGGCGCCGCAGCACCTCCGCGAGATGCTCGTTCGACTCCGTGAGCGCGATCAGGCGCCGCATCTTGTCGCTCGACGCGAACTCCGGCTGCTCGGCGAGCACCGACGCCTGGCCGAGCACGAGGGTCTCGTCTCGCTTGAGTGGGTCGTCGAAGATGGACTCGCGTTCCTGCACGAAGATGTTCAGGAGCTCTCGCCCCTCCGACGGCGACGCATCGCGCAGCCGATCCTCGAGCGACGTACGGATCTCGCGAAGCGTCAGCCCGGCCAGGCGCTCGTTCAGCACGACGGACACCTCGGCGAGCGCGTTGTCCGCGATGGGCTCCGCCACCTCGACGAAAATCGTACGCGCCGCGCCACCCTGGAGTGTAAGCACCAGGACAAGTCTCTCGGACGAAAGCCGAACGAGCTCGAGGCGGCTCAGTACGATCTGGTCGAGTCGCGGGCCGACCGCCATGCCGAGCTCTTGCGTGAGTACGGAAAGCGTCTGCGCGGCCCGCCGGAGAATCGCCTCGATCGTCGATCCGCCACTCGCGGCCAGATGCTCGGCGATCATCTCTCGGTCGGAGTGGGCTATAGCGGCGACGCGCGTGAGTGAGTCGACGTAGAGCCGGTACGCGATGTCGGTCGGGACGCGACCGGCCGAGGTATGGGGATGGTAGAGATACCCCTTCTCCTCGAGGTCGCTCATCGTGTTCCGGATGGTTGCTGGCGACACGCCCAACCCGAACCGGCGTGAAATCGTGCGCGAGCCAGCGGGCTCCGCCGTTTCGACGTAGCTCTGGATCACCGCCTCGAGCACGCGGCGTTCGCGTTCTGAAAGCTCCGGAAACCCCATAAGTATAACTATACTAACGACTTCTGAGCACCGTCAAGGACGCGGCCAACGCGTCGAGCCGGAGCCACCCCTTCGGCGTGAGTCGAAGCCGAGCTCCGCCGACCGAACCCCAGCCAGCGTCGATCCAGGGCTGCACGTACACCTGTTCCCCGTCGCAAAGCACGAGCCCGTTCGACGTTCGTAGTCCGAGGTACACCGCCTCGGACACGCGGTTCTCCCGGCTCAGGATCTCCGTTCCCGCGACGGGATCCTCCCCCGCGCCAACCCGACGCACCCACGCGGCGTACTCGCGTTCATTCCAACGACGCGCGATGCCGTCGAACCCGTGCGCGGCGGGTCCGAGACCGACGTACGACGCGCCGGTCCAGTAACCGCTGTTGTGCCGCGATCCGCACCCCGGACGCGCGAAGTTCGAGACCTCGTAATGCTCATACCCCGCGGCCGCGAGGGTGTCATGCGCGTACAGGTACTCACGCTCATACGTCTCCTCCGGTGCCTCCACGACCGACCCGCGATCCCGCCAGCGCGCGATGGGCGTATGAGGCTCGATGGTCAGCCCGTACAGCGACACGTGCGACGGCTCGAGCGCGATGGCGGCGGCGACGTCACGCTCCCAGTTTCGCCCGAGCTCGGCCGACAGCGAGAAGATGAGGTCGAGCGACCAGTTGCCGATGCCACCGTCGCGGATATGGTCGACGGCGCGGCGCGCACCGGTCGAGTCGTGCGACCGATGCATCCAGGTGAGCGCGCGATCGTCGAACGACTGCACACCCAACGAGACGCGATTGACACCGGCCGAGCACCAGGCCGCAACCGATGCGGCATCCACGTCGTCGGGGTTCGCCTCGATCGTGATCTCGGCGTTCGATGCGGGTGGAAAGCGATCCGAGACCACGTCGATCACTCGCGCCACGCCTTCGGGACCGATCAGCGATGGTGTGCCGCCGCCGAGATAGATCGTTTCGACGGCCGAGCGAGATGGCGTTGGCCACCGCAGCTCGAGCTCCCGGGCAAGCGTGTCGACGTACTCGTCCACCGGCACTCGGCGACGGACCGCGATGGCGAAGTCGCAGTACGAGCACCGACGAGCGCAGAACGGGACGTGGATGTAGATGTGTCTGGGGGGCACATCGAAAAGTAGCAGGAAGCAGCCATCAGCCATCAGCCATCAGCAAAGCGAACCTTCGGGATCCCTGCCTGCGATAGAAGGGCATCCCGAGGGTTCTCGCTTTGCTGGCGGCTGATGGCTGATAGCTGAGGGCTGCTACATACCCATCCGCCGCAACTCACCCACCGGACTCGTCTCGACGAGGCCCGAGAGCTCGAGCGCAGTGATGGCCGAGAGTGCCCGCTTGGGCTCGAGCGCCGTGTGCTCGACGATCCAGTCGACTGGCGCCGCCCCGTTCGCGAGGGCGTTCCAGACGACGAGCTCGTCGCCGTGCAGGACGGGGGCGACAGGAAACGGCCGCACACCCTTGTCTCGCAGTCCGATCAGGCCGAGCGCGTCGTCCCCCTGCAGGATGGCGTGCGCCCCGTCTCGTATGAGTCTGTTCGTACCGATGCTCTGCGGCGAATCGATCGGCCCGGGAACCGCGCCGATCTCACGACCGAGGTCGATCGCATGATCCGCGGTTATCAGCGCCCCGCTCTTCTCGCCCGCTTCGACGACGATGGTCAGTGCAGCCAGCGCCGCGATGACGCGGTTGCGGCGAGGGAACGCGTACTTGCCCGGGCGGGCGCCACAGGGAAACTCGGACACGAGGAGTCCGCGCGCGCCGATTGCCTCATGCAACGCCCGGTGGCTCGCCGGATACGCAATGTCGATCCCGGTGCCTAACACGGCTATGGTCGCGGCCTTCCGCGCCAGGGCGGCGCGATGGGCCACGGAGTCGATGCCACGCGCCATCCCGCTGACGATGCAGACGCCCGAGTCGACCAGTTCGGCGGTCAGCGCAGCTGTCGCGCGCTCGCCATACGGTGTCGCGCGCCGAGTGCCCACGATGGCGACGCAGGGTCGATCGATCAGGGTGAGGTCGCCGACGACGAACAGGAACGGCGGTGGGTCGAACAGGTGTCGAAGCTTCGCCGGGTAGTCGGCTTCGTCGATCAGCAGCAGTCGCGCGCCGTACCGCTCACCGGCATTCGCGACGCGCTCGGCCTCGTCACGAAGCGTTGTCCGGTCGCGCGGACCGACTGTGGCGTTGAAAGCGCGTGCGGGGGATCCGAATGCCGCGGAGCGCTCGCGGTACGCGCGCGGACCGACGTCCGGAATGAGGGCGAGTGCGAGTGCGTCGAGGCGATCGTCAGGGGAGCTCGACGCCGCTTTCGCTCCGCTCGGTGGCTTTGCGCATATCGAGGAGTTGACGCCACCAGGCGGCGAGGAGCGGCTCGAGTCCGGTGCGCGCGGCGGCGCTGATGGCGAAGGAGCCGAACGCATCTGGGGCCTCGATTGGGGGAACGAACTCCTCGCCTAACAAGTCGAGCTTGCTGAACACGACGCAGTGGGGCTTCTGGGCCAGCTCCGGGGAATACGCGGCGACCTCGCGACGCAGGTCGTCGTACTCCTGCTGCCAGTCCATCGCGTCGATGGGGATGAGGAACGCCAGCAGGCGCGTTCGCTCCACGTGCCGGAGGAACTGGAGTCCGAGTCCCTTCCCCTCGTGCGCCCCCTCGATGATTCCCGGGATGTCGGCGACCACGAACGTCCGCGCGTCCGACAGCTGCACGACGCCGAGGTTAGGCGACAGTGTGGTGAACGGGTAGTCGGCGATCTTGGGGCGGGCGGCGGAGATGACCGAAAGCAGTGTGGATTTTCCCGCGTTCGGTTTGCCCACGAGGCCCACATCGGCGATGAGCTTGAGCTCGAGCTCGAGCACGCGGTGCTCGCCCTCTTCACCGGGTTGCCACTCGCGCGGCGACTGGTGGGTGGCCGTGGCGAAGAACGCGTTGCCCTTTCCGCCTCGACCGCCGCGCGCGACGACGATCTCGTCGCCGTGCTCGAGCACTTCGCCGATCACGTCGCCCCCGTGCTCCCGGATCACCGTCCCGGGCGGCACCGGGAGCACGACATCGACGCCAGAGCGGCCGGTCTTGTTCGCCCCCATCCCGTGCTCGCCGCGCTCCGCGGTCCAGCTGTCGCGGTACGTGTAGTCGAGAAGCGTCGCGAGATTGGAGTCCGCGCGAACGATCACGTCGCCGCCACGTCCCCCGTCGCCTCCATCGGGCCCACCCATCGGAACGAACTTCTCGCGACGGAACGAGGTGGCGCCCGATCCACCGGTGCCAGCGGTGACCCGAACGATGACGCGATCGATGAACATGCTCATGCGCGACCGATCTCTAACGACCGAGCACGCGAGCGAGGAGCTGGTGGTAGCGCCGCGTATCGTCCGGGCCCAGGAGGTCGGCGACCGAGTCGAGGGCCGCGCGAACTTCTGCCGGCGACGCGCCGGCATGCAGCGCTCCGTACAGATGTGAGTGCAGCTGGCGATCCTGCCGAGCGAGCGCGCAAGCGCTCACGATGCAGAGCTCGCGCCGGCGCAGGTCCAGAGCGGGCCGAGAGAGGACCTTGCCGTACCCGTCGACGATCATCCATGCGTCGAGCGCGGGATGCAGCTGCCTGATGTTGTGCCTGAGCCGATCGTAAAACGGCCCGTATACCGTCGCGCACGTTGCCTCGCCCGCTTGTCGCCATTCGGCTGCGTTCTCGAAATTCTCGCCGGCGTCCGTTTCCGGGGCCGGGCGTCCCGACACCCGTCGCCATTCTCTCGCGGCGTTGAGGGCGCGCGGAAACCCGGCGAACAGATATGACTGCAGGACGACTTCCTCGACCCACTCGGGGCGGCACACGGCAGCGGCACGCGACATCGTCTCGCGTACCCGTGCTTCGCTGCCTGCCGCGATGATGCCGGCCAGGCGCACGAGCGTGTGGGTCTCACGGTCGAGGCTCTCGTCTGCAGGGAGTGTAGCGAGGTGCGGCTCGATATGCGTCATCGAAGCGTTGTGAATCGAAGCGTTGTATCGCCGAGCGGGGGCGGCGGAACGGTACGGGATCATGACGCGATCGGCGCGACTTCGCCGACCGCCTCGCCGCGCGTGTTGCGTACCCGTGTTCGCGCGTACTCGGCGAGTCGAGGCGAGAGCTGGCCGGGGAGTGCGCCGAGGCGCTGCAGGAGGTGGAGGACTGAAGGGTACTGTGCGCGGGCGGCGCCGTCTTCGACCTTGATGGCGACGCCCAGCCCCCGTTCGAGCAAGGCGACACTGTGTACGCCCTCGGCGCCGACCTTGGGGATGACGCGTCCGCCGGATTCCTCCACCACGAGCGAGTCGAATCGGTCGGTGCCGCCGAAGAGAAACGGGCGCGTGACGATCGCATGCGTGATGCGGCCGGCGATCTCCTCGCCGCGACGCGCAGCATCCGCGAGCCGGGCATACGCGAGCGCCATGGCCTGGAGCGGAAGCCCGAACACGGTCACGCCGCATCCGTCGACCGCGCGCAGGATGTTGTCTCGAGGGACCGACGTCCATCGCGCCACCTCGTCGAGTGCTGCGAGCTGCACCGGATGCTCGTGACGCTCGTACCCCGCGAGCGACCAGCCCGAGAAGTGCGCGCGGGCGAGCATGGCCGCGTGCTTCCCCGAGCAGTTGTTGTGCAGTCGCGTTGGCCGTGCACCGGACTCGCGCACGATGCGCGCACCGCGGGGCGACAGCGGTTCGTGCGGGCCGCACGCCAGGTCGCCTTCCTCGAGCCCCAGATCTCGCAACATCGACTCGGCGACCGCGACATGCTCGGGCTCGCCGCCGTGGGATGCGCAAGCGAGCGCGAGCTCATCGTCGCCCCAGCCGTATTCGTCGAATCCGCCGGACGCGAGGAGCGGGATGACCTGGAACGGCTTGGCGCACGACCGCCACATCGTGACCATGAGGGGGTCGCGCGCACTCGCGACCAGTGTCCCCGAGGCATCGACCACAGCGGCGTGGACACGGTGCCGCGATTCGGGGCCCGATCCACGCGTCACGACGACATCGAGGTCGATATCGGGCATCGGTCGCGGTGGTGTTGGATGTGGTGGGCGGGGTCTCCGGTGATGACTGAACTTAACCACGGCTCCGAGCTTCCGGTCGCACAGTCCGGCATCGGGACTCCGAGCACCATCGCGCCCGTCGGCATCGCGACCGTTCCAGTTGGGAAACAGCAGGAGGGGATGGACAGGATGAACAGGATGAC
>DASURJ010001031.1:0-2392 GCA_036280115.1 Gemmatimonadaceae bacterium | reverse complement strand
GCCTCGTCGGCCCGGTTGATGTAGATCCGGATCCGGTTGCCGAAGCCGTGCTCCACGATCGTGTCGATGAGCGCGTCGACGGCGGCGGTGGTGAGGCTCGCCGAGCCGAAGTAGTGCGTGTGCGTCGCGCCGTCGAAGATCTCGCCGTTCGGGCCGTTCGGGATCGCGGCGCCGTCGGCGTTCCAGAACGCCTTCACCGGGACATCGATCGCGCTCGGCGCGTAGATGTCGACCCAGGTGTAGTTCACCGCCCCGTAGAGCGCCTTGCGGAGCTCGCGGGTCACCAGGCGGCGGTGCGCCTTCTGCGCGTTCAGCTGCGCGGTGGCGAAGTCCTGGACGCTGGCGCGGTCCTGGTAATCCTGCGTCCAGCCGATCGCGTGCTGGAACTTCCGGAGCGGGAAGCCGACGGTCTGTCCGGCGCGCACCTTCTGCGTCGCCACACGACCGATCTCGTCCACTTCCTGGAACTCGCCGTCGGTGCTCGTGCCCTGCCGACGGAAGATGTCGAAGGTCGGCTCGGCGAACTCACCGAGCAGCTCTTCCATGATCGCGTTGTGCGTGGCGAGGTCCGCCTGCAGCACCTGGACCAGCTGATCGACGCCGAACTCCACGGCGCGAACCGTGGCGAACTGCTGCGCGAGCAGGTCCTCGAGGGTGTATGTACCCGTACGTGGGGCCATGGTCGTCGTCTCCTATCCGCTCAGGCGGCGTTGACGACGGCGCGAATGTCCGTCGAGTTGATGGCTCGTGCGATTTCCACGATTCCGCCAGTGGTGGCAGCGTCCGCGAGCACGCCCTTCGCCCCGCCGACGTACAGCTTCGCGCCGGGCGTGAGGGTTCCTGCGCTGTACCGGAAGCGGCATCCTACGCCGAGCAGCGTGACCGCCTGGCCGGCGCGGTACGCCTTTCCGGTGAAGCCGTCGAACTTCGCCGCTTCGTTGGCGGCGGTGCCTACCGACATGTAGACCTTGCCGTCGCTCGCCTTGATGTAGCAGGGCGAGACGGCGTCGAGGTTCTCACCGGCGATGAGGTTGCCCGTGATCTGCGGGGCGTACATCGCCTGCGACGTGTCGAAGGAGGCGTTGGCGTCTTTGGCCAAGTCTGCCATTTCGAGTGTCCTCTTGTTGTGGTGCGGGGGTGAGTCGGCGCGCCGCTCGCCGAGCGGGCTCGCTCGTGACTAGATCGCGCCGTAGTCCTGCCTGGAACGCTTCCTCGCCATCGCATCAGCCTGGGGATTGGCTGGAGCGCGGGTGCGAGACGGCGGTGTCGGCATCCCGCTTCCACCGTCCGGCGGTGCGCCACTCCCTGACGCGCCGCTGCCCTCGAATGCGCCTGAATATTCTGTCTTCTCGCGGAATTCCGCAAGCAAGCCTTTGATGCTCAGTGGGTTGCCGTCCTTATCGACGCGCACCTTCTTGTCCGGCCCGAGCACGCGAGCGACGTAGTGCACCGAGCCGTCGTCGCCCTCTTCCTCGAAGACGTCTGCCTGACGCTCGACATGGGGCAGGAGTAACGTCGCGTTGCCCTTGATCTCGGGATCCGCCGCGAGGGCGCGCACCTCGTTAGCGATCAGCACTTCGCGCAGCGTCTGCAGCTGCCCGTTCAGCCGCTTGTTCAGCTTCTCGATTTCCTTCTGGTGCTGCGTCTGCATCTGTGTCCGGACGCTCGCCACGTCGTCGCGTTCCTTCCCGCTCTTCGTGCGCTCGAGCTCTGCGCGGCCGGCGGTGATGATCTGCTCCAGGTCGTCGTCCTCGCCGAGATCCTCGAGCGGCTTGACGCGATCCTTCAGCTTCCGGTTCTCGCTGCGCAGCGCGTTCACGGTGCTCTTGAGACCGGCGACGTCCTCGAGCCCCTCGGCGTCCAGCTTGAATCGCTTCGTGCCGTCGGGCGCGGTGTCCTCGACGTAGAGCTCGCGGATCGCCTCGTCGGCGATGTCTTCCAACTTGGGTACGAACGCTTTCAGCTTCGCCATCCCGGCGGTTCCTCCGCAGCGCGCCACCAGCGCGCTGCCGTGTGTGGTGGTGGTGGATCGTGCAGCGGTCGTGCGGGTGCTAGTGTAGGCGGCGCCGCTCAGGCCGCAAGGCCGTAGGTCCGCCGCAGCGCCGCCTGCGTGATGCGCCGCCCGTCGGCGTTCACGAGATCGGCGAGGCTCGCCTTGCCGCTGCGGAACAGGCGGCCGGCCGCGCTCCCCAGCAGGTCGTCCTGGAAGCTCGCGGGTTGATCGCGGAGCCAGGCGGCGTAGCTGCCCTGCGTGAAGCCGCCCTTGACGGTGTTCGGCGGCGCGACGCCGAGCCGCTGGTAGTCGGGCACGGCGACGATCGTGCTCCGGCAGTTGATGTGCTGGGGCGGGCGCTTCGCCTTGGGATCATCGAAGCGGAAGATCTTCCCGTCG
>DASURJ010001030.1:0-5088 GCA_036280115.1 Gemmatimonadaceae bacterium | reverse complement strand
AACTGGGGCGTCGACTGCCTGACGTGACCGAGTTCGACGAGCCGTACTACCTTCTCGAAGCCGAAGGCCACGCCTTCGCCGCGCCTCCGACGCCAAGCGATTTCGAGCTCCTCCTCGAGCGGGCGATCTCGCTGTTGGCGGCGACGGAGCCGCACGCCGCGATCTTCGACCGCTGCCCAGCAGACTATCTGGCCTACCTCGCGGCGCTCTCGCCGGCGGCGCTGTCACCCGAGCGTACTGCCGAGGTGGCGGCCGCATTGCAGACGCTGGATCTCGTGATCTTCGTACCAGTCGAGCGCCCTGATCGCATTGGCCTGGCGGACGCGCCCGTGCTGCGTCGGCGCGTCGACCGCGTCCTCCGCGAGATGCTCGTGGACGACGCCTGGGGGTTCGATGTCCCGGTCGTTACCGTTCACGGTACACCCGAGGAGCGTGCCGACCAGATCATGGCGTTCCTGGACTCCCCCGCACGGAGCAACACCGGGGGTCGCGCGGGGCCCGGGCGGCAGCGACGGTGACCCCTGGCCTAACGCGGCATAGCTGCACGGAGTGTGTCGATGCTTCTCGACGAGCGTACCGTATCGCGTAAGACGCCTCTCGACGGTCGGCTCGAGATCTCGGAGCCAGCGGCGGATCGGCTGGCTGCGCTCGGTGACGATTTCGTCCTCGTCAGCGCGGGACATTCTGGTCGCGGGCGCGTGACTCGCCTTGCGTGTACTTGCGCCAAGGCGAACGCCGGCGGGCACGTTCACCACTTCCTCGAGAGCTCCATACTCATGGCCCTCGACCCGGGGGCCGACGTACGCGTGGAGCTCGACGAACGCGCGTCGGAGGTGCGCGTCGAGCTCGCCGAGCGCGCTCGCTAGCCCGAGGCACCTCGGCGGCGCGCGGTGCCGTAGCGGGCCATGAACGTCTCGACCCCGTCCCGCGCGCAGGCGAGGACCTGTTCCCTGGGCGGCGGCGTCCCGACGAGCATCGCGCGATCGAGGGGCTCGCCGGCCACGAGGTAGGCGAACTGCGCGGCGGCGCGGCGCGCGTCCGACACTCGCAGTATCCCGGCCTTTCCCAGGCGCTCGAATCCCGATGCCAGGGTGTCGATCACCTGTCCCGGAGCCCGATCGAAATACTCCGCCGCGAGAGCAGGGAAGGCTCGCGCCTCGCCGATGAGGAGTCGCCGCAGCGCGACTACCTCGGGGCGGACGATACGAAGCGCCAGCCGTTGGGCGAGGTCATCGAGCGCGGCTCGCAGGCTCGTGGCGGTGATCGCGACGGCAAACTCCTCGCGCAGTCCGCGCGCGAACTCCTCGGCGGAGGCAATGACGTCCGCAACGATCTCGATAAAAAGCGCGTGCTTGTCGCCGTAGTTGTTGTAGACCGTGCGCTTCGTGAGCCCTGCCAGCGCGGCGATCTCGTCCATGGTGGTGCCCGCGTATCCGTTGCGCATGAACAACGTCCGCGCCGCGTCGACCACCGCGGCCCGCGACCGCACGACACGCGGGTCGTCCGCGCGCGGTCGGGTGGTCCGACGACGTCCGCGTTGCCGGGTACGCGTGCTGCGATTGGATGTTGCACTCATGAGTAAAGTATTATACCGTCGAGGTGAGAAATCCACCGCAGGGGAGGGACGGGATGGAATCCGACGTGATGCCCGGCGCGACGCGGGCACGTACGAACGAGTCGGCGTTGGGGCACGGCGCTCCGGGCACGCGGTACCTGCTCGCCGCCGGCGCGATCGTCGGCCCGTTCTATCTCGCTGTCGGCCTCGCTCAGGCCCTGGTTCGCGAGGGATTCGATCTCGCGCGACACCCGCTCAGCGTCCTCGCGAACGGGCCCGGCGGGTGGATCCAGACGGCGAACTTCGTGCTCAGTGGCATCATGGTGATTGCCGCCGCGGTGGGGTTCCGGCGCGTACTCGGACCCGGGGCACGCGCGCTGAGCTGGTTCCTCTGGATCTTCGGTGCGAGCATGCTGGCCGCTGCCGTGTTTCCCGCTGACCCGGTGGACGGATTCCCGATCGGCACGCCGGAGGGATTTCCCACGTCGATCAGCACCGCGGGGCTGCTTCACTTCATCGCGGGCGCGTTAGGCTTCACCGCCCTTGGCGTGAGCGGCTTCGTTGCCGCGCGAGTGATGTCGCGCCGAAACGTGCCGTCGCTCGCTCGTCTGTCGCTCTTCTCCGGTCTCGCGGTCCTGCTGGGTTTCTTCGGCGGCTTCGCGCTGGCGGGCATCCTGCCGGGAACGGCGGGAATCTGGTTCGCCGTGGTCGTTGGGTGGGCGTGGCTCTCGATCCTGTCGCTCCATTCGTACCGCGTGACGTCGCTGAACGGGGCACGATCTCGCTGAGCAGCGGTCGCCGCGCGCAGGCCGCGTCGGGTGGCGCGCGGCAGGACACGACGGTATTCCTCGTGAGTCACGCAGCATATCACGAGGAGAACCGTGGCGGAGAACCATGGAGTGCTTGTGCGGGCCGGCTCGGGCCCGGGCGTCCTTCACGAGCTCACTGGAGTCATTGCGAAGCATCGCGGCGATATCTCGTCCGTCGAGATCTTCGACCACCGGCCGGGCGAAGCGCGTGTCTACTTCGAGATCGAGCTCCCGGGTGACCCCGAGCCGCTCGTCGAAGATCTCCGCGCGCTCACGATCGTGCACGACGTGAGCCGAGTGGCCACGATGCGAACGATCTACGGGAAGCGCGTCATCATCATGGGCGGTGGCGCGCAGGTGGGGCAGGTGGCGATCGGCGCCATCTCGGAGGCCGATCGTCACAACATCCGCGGTGAGCGCATCTCCGTGGACACGATCCCCCTCGTGGGCGAACAACCGCTCGCCGACGCCGTGCGCGCGGTCGCTCGGCTCCCCCGTGCGTCCGCGCTCGTGCTCGCGGGCTCGCTCATGGGCGGTGACATCGAGCGCGCCGTTCGCGAGGTGCGCGCGCAGGGGATGCTCGTGGTCAGCCTGAACATGGCGGGGAGCGTGCCTGATGCGGCCGACCTGGTCGTGACGGATCCGGTGCAGGCCGGGGTGATGACGGTCATGGCGATTGCGGACACCGCGAAGTTCACGATCGCTCGCCTCCAGCGGCGCGTGTTTTGACTCCGGGACCGTTCGAGCGCCATCTGCGCGAGGCGATCGCACTGAATATGGCGCGTGCACCGCTCTACGCCTCACTGTCGGATGGCGCATCACGCCCGATCTCGCGGCGCCTGATCGTCCTCGAGCGAGCACTGCTCCCAGTCGCTCGCTTGTTCGACTACGGAGCGGCTCCGTATCACCGAGCGCGCATCCCGCTTCTGGAGTCGCTCTTCGTTCCTATGGCGAACGTAGCGGAGTTCAAACCAGCGTCCGCACGACGTTCATCGCTTTGGTGCCCCCACGTATCTCCGGTTCGACCGGGAGTCATGCGGCGCCGCGTTGTCGCGGCGTACGACGCACGCGGCTTCGACGGCGCAAGGGAGGCACTGGCGGAGGAGCTCAGCACACTCGCCGCGACGCCCGAGACCGATTGTCTCGTGCGACACCTGCTGGAATCAGCCCGCCACCTCGCGGCGCGAGCCCAGTGTCACATCGATCTCGCAGCTGCGCGAGGCCTCCGCTCGCCGCGTTCGCTCCTCGTGCTACTGCTTCGCCTCCATCTCTGGGGGTTGAGTCCGGCAAGGACGCTGGATGCGCGAGCCCGCCCGCTGCAGGCGCGTGGCATCGCGATCCTCGCTCAGGATCTGCCCGCGATTCCAGCGCGCGTGGACCCAGTGCGCCCAGTGGCGATGCCAGAGGGCGACTCCTATACGCGGTTACGACCGTTGTAGACATCGTGCGGTTCACTTGCGGAACAATTCCTCTCGCGGTCCGGCCCTACGCGCGGGAGATTCCAGACGTACGCCGCCGACCAGACGCCCGCATCACGTGACGGAGGCCCGATGAGCACGAGAGCCGAGCTCGAGTTCCTGGATCACCTGCAGCATGAGGCCGAAGCCGTAGCCGACGACGCCGAGCTCACGGGGCTCGCCCGCCGCGAGTTCATCTTTCGGTCGCTCATGGCGGCCGCCGCGAGCACGTTTGGATTTGGCGCCCGCGCGATGGCCCAGGGCGCGCCAGGGAGCGGGCAGGCGCTGCAGCAGCCGGTGCCCGCGCCACTCGGCAACGGCGAACCGATCTCGTGGACGTTCCAGCCGTACCCCGGCGGCACCGGTGCGCTCATGGAGAAGCTCGTGCGCGAGCGCGGCGCCGCGGCGTTCCGCCGATCGCCGTTCACCGTTCCGCGGTGGACGGGGCCCGTGCCTGATGCGGACGAAGACGTTGCTTTCCTGCCGGCCCACCGCCTCGCGGCGCTGGTTCGCGAACGGAAGCTCACGTCGGTGCGGATCACCCGCATCTACCTCGATCGCCTCGCGCGGCTCGACCCCACGCTGCTCTGCGCCGTGACCATCATGAAAGAGCAGGCGCTCGCAGAGGCCGCGCGGGCCGACGAGGAGATTCGCGCTGGCCAGTATCGTGGTCCCTTGCATGGCATTCCGTACGGGATCAAGGACCTCTTCTCGACGAAGGGCGCTCGCACGACATGGGGCTCGGCGGACTTCGAGAACCGCACCATCGACGAGGACGCCGAGGTGGTCGTTAGGCTGCGGAATGCCGGTGCGGTGCTGATGGCAAAACTCTCGACCGGCCTCTTCGCGCTCGGCGATCAGTGGTATCGTGGGCGGACGAACAACCCCTGGGATGTTCGGCGTGGGTCGAGTGGGTCGTCGGCGGGCCCGGCGTCCGCCACCGCCGCGGCGTGCGTGGCATTCGCCATCGGGACCGAGACCTCGGGGTCGATCGTGTCGCCTGCGCGGGAGTGCGGGGTGACCGCGCTCAGGCCCACGTTCGGTCGTGTGAGCCGACACGCCGGGATGGTGCTCGCGTGGTCGCAGGATCGGGTGGGCCCGATCTGTCGATCGGCTGAGGATTGCGCGATGGTGTTCCACGCGATTCACGGCGTCGATGAGAAAGACCCCTCGACGGTGACGATGCCGTTCGAGTACTCGCGCGACGTCAAGATCGCGTCGCTGCGCATCGCTGTGGACGCGAACGCGCCGAAGGAGTTCGTGGATA
>DASURJ010001029.1:0-9509 GCA_036280115.1 Gemmatimonadaceae bacterium | reverse complement strand
CGATTTCATCCCGAAGCTCACGGGCGACGCGGTCGACGCCGGCCTGGTCCATCGCGTCATTCCCGTCACGCCACCCGACGCCATGCGCTGGAGCAAACAGCTCGCGGCCAAGGAAGGGATCTTCGTCGGCATCTCGGCCGGCGGGACGTTCGCGGCCGCGATGCGCGTCGCCGAGGAGGCGCCAAAGGGCTCGACCATCCTGTGCATGTTGCCGGATACCGGCGAGCGGTACCTCACGACGCCGCTGTTCGCCGACGTGCCGGTCGACATGACGGAAGACGAGTTGGCGGTGTTGCGATCGACGCCGTCGTATTCAGACAGTGCGCCGGTTCCGGTAACAACGGCCATCTGAATCGTTTCGCTTTCAGGCGCGTGGAGCGTTCGCGGCCTGGCAGCCAGAACGACATGCTCGGCGGTTCAGTTGGGCAGTAATCAGTCGTCAGTGTCTCAGTCCGTAGTCATCAGTTTCCAGTCATCCCGTTATGAGTTCAGAGTACTCACGACGCACGACTGGATCACTCAGTACTGATGACTACCGACTGAGAAACGGCCGACTGAAAACTGCGCCGACCGGCTCATGAATCATTCCGGTCACCCGATCCTACCCCGACCGTCCGGCTGCGCGCACCCACCCTACCAGGCGTAACCCACGGTTGGTGCCGCGAGGAACCCGCGGCCCAAACCATTTCGCCGCTCCTGTTGTCTATTTACAGGAAGCACCTCGATATGTAACCTGGTTACGGGTCGGCGCGCCGGTAGCGCGGCGGTCCGATCGTAGTGAGCAACCCCATGCGACCGGGTCGACGCCGATCCGGATCCGGACCCGACTGGAGGGCCAGTGGCCGAGTCACGCGAACTGATCCAGGGAACACTCGATCTGCTCGTGCTCGCCTCGCTGCGCGCGGGGCCGATGCACGGCTGGGGGATCGCACAGCGCATCAAGGAACGCTCCCGTGAAGTCGTCCTCGTGACGACCGGCGCGCTCTACCCCGCCCTGCACCGCCTCGAGCGGCGCCGGCTCGTGCGTGCCGAGTGGCGCGCGAGCGACAACAACCGGCGCGCGAAGTACTACGAGCTCACGGCGGCGGGCCGGCGTGTGCTCGGCGAAGAGCTCGAGTGGTGGGAGCGGTTCGTCGGCGGCGTCGCCGGAGTCGTGTCACCGGCGTGATGAGCAACCAGATCGACGGAGGTGTCGCGTGTGGGACCGACTGCTGGCGACGATGCGCGCTCTGCTGCGCCGCCGCGCGTTCGAAGCGGACCTGGATGCCGAGCTCCAGGACCATCTCGCGCGCGACATCGAGCACCGCGTCGCTCGGGGTGCGTCACCCGCGGAGGCGCGGCGCGCGGCGCTCGCGGAGCTCGGTGGCGTTGGCCGAGTGAAGGACGACGTCCGCGAAACACACGGCATCGAGCACGTAGACGGCTTCGTGCGGGACCTCCGGTTCGCTGTGCGTCGCGTGCGTCGGGCGCCGCACTACAGCGGGCTCGTGGTCCTGACCATCGGCCTCGGGATCGGTGCCACGACGGCGGTCTTCAGCGCGGTCGATGGCGTGCTCCTCAAACCGCTGCCGTACGAGAGCGCCGACGCGCTCGTCACGGTGTGGCAGACGAAGCCATCCGAGGGGATCACGCGGGATGATTTCACGCCCGCGAACTTCTACGACGTTCGCGAGCGCGCGCGGAGCTTCAGCGGGCTCGCCGCGGCGAACCCGTTCGGCGTCGCGCTCCGCGCCGCGACGTCCACGGAGTACATCGACGCCTGGATGATCACCGAGGACTTTCTCGGCCTCGTCGGCGTCGCCCCACTCGTTGGACGCGCGTTTCGACCCGAGGACTTTCAGCCTAACGCCGCGCCGGTAACCCTCGTCGACCACGGCTTCTGGCAGCAGCGACTCGGGGGCGACCCAAACGTCGTCGGCACGTCGATGACGCTCGACGGCCGTCCCGTCACGATCGTCGGCGTGATGCCGCCGAACTTCGAGCTCCCCGAGCCGACGTCGCTGTGGTTCCCGTGGTCCATGTCGGAGGACCAGCGTGCCGATCGCTTCGGCACGTACATCAAGCTGTTCGGACGGCTTGCGCCCGGGGTCATGCTCCCGTCCGCGCAGGCGGAGCTGAACGGCATAGCCACCCAACTCGAGCGCGAGTACACGCGCTCGAACCTGGGCGTTGGCATCGTCGCGATCCCACTCATTGATGTGCTCGTGGGCGCGCAGCGCCCGCTCCTCTGGGCGCTACTCGGTGCGTCGGGGGCGCTGCTGCTCCTCACCATCGCGAACGTCGCGGCGCTTCACCTCACGAGACTCGCGCGTCATCGGCGCGAAGCATCGGTACGCGCGGCCCTCGGCGCGAGCCGGCTGCGACTCGCGCGCCCCCTCATCGCCGAAGCGTTGGTGCTCGCATCGCTCGGCGCTGCGGTCGGGATCGCGCTGGGGTGGGCGGCCGTGCGGCTGTTGCATGCACTGGGCCCACAGAATCTGCCTCGGCTCGACGACATCAGCCTCGACGTTCGCGCGGTAGGGGTGGCGTGCGTGCTCGCCGTCATCACGGCGGCGTTGCTCGCCGCGCTCTCGGTGTCACGAATCAGCGGCGCCAGCGGGGTCGGCGCGCTCGGGGTGCGGTCCGTGGTCGGGAGCCGGGCGTCGCTGCGGTCGCGCCGGCTGGCCGTGGCGGCACAGCTCGCGCTCGCGCTCGTGCTTCTCACCGGTACGAGCCTGCTCGTGAACAGCTTCCTGCGCGTGCTGTCCGCTGAGCGCGGCTACCGGACCGATCACGTCCTGTCGTTCTCGACGTGGGTGTACGACGAGTATCCGGATGCGGTCGGGCGGTACCGCTTCGTGACCGAGACGCTCGATCGGCTCGCCGCGCTTCCGGGCGTGCGCTCGGTGGCCGCCGGGTCGGCGCTTCCGCTCGCCGACGAGATCACCGGCGAGAACGCCGACGTGATCCCCGAGGGCATGACGGTTACACCCGGCCAGGAGCCTCAGGCGCGAGCAACCGTGGTAACGGGGCGCTACTTCGCGACGTTAGGCATCGCGCTCAGGCGCGGCCGGCTCCTGGCGGATACCGACGACGGGAGGGGGCAGCGCGTGGTGGTGGTGAACGAGAGCTTCGCGCGGCGGTTCTTTCCGGGAGTCGATCCCGTCGGGCGGACCGTGCGGGTGGGCCTCATGGGCCGCGCCACGCCGCGGACGATCGTCGGCGTCGTCGCCGATACCCGGCACGCCCGGCTCGACGCGCCACCGGAGCCCGGGCTGTTCATTCCGTGGGCCCAGCAGCCGCTCCCGTCGGTGACGTTCATCGTGCGGACCGATGTCGAGCCCGCGTCGCTCGGGCAGCAGGTCTCGAAGGCAGTCTTCGCGCTCGATCCGCGCGTGGCGATCGCGCGTCTCTCCACCATGGATGCGCTCCTCGATCATCGACTGCGTGAGCGGCGATTTCTGCTCCTGCTCCTCGGTGGCTTCGCGACGATCGCGGTCGCGCTCGCCTGCGTCGGCGTATTCGGGGTCATGAGCCAGACGGTCGTGGACCGCGCCCGCGAGATCGGGTTGCGAATGGCGCTCGGGGCGGCACCGCGGACTATCCTCTCGCAGTTCATTCGCGAGGCGGCAGGAATGACGGTGGCGGGCGTCGTGGCCGGATTGGGCATGGCCGCGCTCGCCACGCAGGGGATCTCGAGATTCCTCTACGAGGTGACACGTTTCGACGCGCTGTCACTGTCGGCGGCGACCGGGCTCGTGATCGTCCTCGCACTCCTGGCGGCGACGCTGCCGACGCTCCGCGCCGCACGGACGAATCCCGCGCGCGTGCTGGGGGAGGACGCGTCCTGATAGGCCCTTGCGTACATACCGTTCATCCTGTCCTCCTGCCGTTACGAGACTCGTCGCGATGCGTGTCCGCGCCCGATGGTCGGACGCGAAAGGCGGAAAACCACGGCAGGCGGGGGATGGACAGGATGAACAGGATGACGAAGATGACTCGGCCGGCAGCGTGGTCGCTCCGCGGCCCGCCCGTTGCGGTGATCGGGGCATCGCTCCTACAGCAGGTCGGGGCGTCCCTGACGACGCCGGCCGCCGTTGTACGACATCGTTCCGGAACAGACGCAACCGAGGACGAACGTCATGAGCAAGCAGGTCTACTTCTTCGGGAACGGCCGCGCCGAGGGCACGAAGGACATGCGCCTCATCCTCGGTGGCAAGGGTGCCAACCTCGCCGAGATGACCAACATCGGCGTCCCCGTACCGCCCGGCTTCACCATCGCGTGCGCGGCGTGCATGCAGTACCTGGGCGGAGGCGGCGTGGATGACACCCTGCGAGCCGAGGTCTCGAAGAACATCGCCAGACTCGAGGCGGCGATGGGGAAGCGCTTCGGCGACCCCGCGGACCCGCTGCTCGTATCGGTGCGCTCCGGCGCGCCCGCGTCGATGCCGGGAATGATGGAGACCATCCTCAACCTCGGGCTCAACGACACGACCGTCCTCGGCCTCGCCAACAAGAGTGGCGACGCGCGGTTCGCGTACGACTCGTACCGGCGCTTCATCCAGATGTACGGCGACGTGGTGCTCGACGTCCCGCATCACGCATTCGAGGCGCTCCTCGCCGCGAGGCGCACGCTCTACGGGGTAGATACCGACGCCGAGCTACCCGCCGAAGCGCTCAGCGCACTCGTCGAGCAGTACAAGCAGCTCGTCGAGCGACGGACGGGACAGCCCTTCCCCGTGGACCCGCAGGAGCAGCTCTGGGGTGCGATCGAGGCGGTCTGGAAGAGCTGGATGCTCAAGAAGGCCGTCGACTACCGCCGCGTGAACAACGTCCCCGAGGAATGGGGCACGGCGGTGAACATCATGGCGATGGTGTACGGCAACCTTGGCGACGATTCGGGCACGGGCGTGGCGTTCACGCGCAACCCGAGCACGGGCGAGAATCACTTCTACGGCGAGTTCCTCGTCAACGCGCAGGGCGAGGACGTCGTTGCCGGCATCCGCACGCCGCTGCCGATCGATGAGATGGCGACGCGCCTCCCCGACGCGTACCGGAAGCTGCTCGCGGTCCAGAACGTCCTCGAGCGGCATTTCACGGACATGCAGGACCTCGAGTTCACCGTCGAGCGCGGGACGCTCTACCTGCTGCAGACGCGCACCGGTAAGCGAACGGCCGAGGCCGCGCTGCGCATTGCGGTGGACATGGTGGACGAGGGCCTGGTCGACTCCGCCGAAGCGGTGCGCCGGGTGACCCCGGAGCAGCTCGACCATCTGCTGCACCCGACGATCGACCCTCACGTCGCGGCGGAGCCGCTCGCGCTCGGGTTGCCGGCGAGCCCGGGCGCGGCGAGTGGTCGCGCGGTGTTCGACCCGGACGTCGCGGAGGAACGCGCCAGGGCGGGTGATGCCGTGATCCTCGTCCGAGAGGAAACGACTCCCGAGGACTTCCATGGGATCGTGGCGGCGAAGGCGGTGGTCACCGCGCGTGGCGGGATGACGAGCCACGCCGCCGTCGTGTGTCGCGGCATGGGGAAGCCGGCGGTAGTCGGCTGCAAGGAGATGGCGGTCGACACCAACGCACGACGGTTCGTGGTGGGCACGACGACCGTCGCGGCCGGCGACTGGATCACGGTCGACGGCGCGACGGGGCGCGTGTTCACGGGCGCGCTGCCCACGGTGCCGAGTGAGGTCGTGCGGGTGCTCGAGGGGTCGCTCCCGGCCGCCGAGTCCACCCTGTACAGCTACTATGACCGGCTCCTCGGCTGGGCGGACGCGCTGCGCTCGTTAGGTGTGCGGGCCAATGCCGATACCCCGGCCGACGCCCGGGTGGCACGCGCGCTCGGCGCCGAAGGCATTGGGCTCTGTCGTACCGAGCATATGTTCTTCGAGGGCGACCGCATCACCGCCATGCGCGAGATGATCGTCGCCCGTGACGCGGAGGGGCGTCGGCGCGCGCTCGCCAAGCTGCTGCCCATCCAGCGCGATGACTTCGAGGGGCTGTTCGCGACGATGGACGGCCTTCCCGTGACCATCCGTCTGCTGGACCCACCGCTCCACGAGTTCCTGCCGCACGGTGAGGCGGAGATCCGCGCGCTGGCCGATGAGCTGCACGCGCCCGTTGCGGAGCTCACGCGCATCGTCGCGTCGCTCCGCGAAACCAACCCGATGCTTGGTCACCGCGGGTGTCGCCTCGGCATCACGTTTCCCGAGATCACGGAGATGCAGGCGCGGGCCATCTTCGAGGCGGCAGCCTCGTGCGTGCGGCGCGGCATCACGGTCATTCCCGAAGTGATGGTGCCGCTCGTCGCGTCGCGCGAGGAATTCGACGACCAGCGCGCGATCATCGTGCGGGTGGCGAAGGAAGTGCTCGATGCGGCCGGCGTCGACCTCACGTATCATGTCGGCACGATGATCGAGCTTCCGGGCGCGGCGCTCACCGCCGGTGAGATCGCGGAGTCGGCGGAGTTCTTCAGCTTCGGGACGAACGACCTCACGCAGACGACCCTCGGGCTCTCGCGCGACGATGCCGGCCGATTCCTCCCGCAGTACGTGGAGCGCGGACTCTTCGCGGCGGACCCGTTTCAGGTCCTCGACCCGGTGCGCGTGGGCCGGCTGATTCGGATTGGCACCGAGGAAGGGCGAGCCGCGCGGCCGGAGCTCAAGATCGGGATTTGCGGAGAGCACGGCGGGGAGCCGAAGTCGATTGCGTTCTGTCACGAGCACGGGCTCGATTACGTGAGCTGTTCGCCGTATCGCGTCCCGGTCGCTCGATTGGCGGCGGCCCGCGCGGCGCTCGCGTCGACGCGGCGGAGACCCGCAGCCACCGAGCCGACCGAGGCACTCGCCGGAAGCGAGGTGTGACGCGCGGTCGGACGCGAACAGGACGTGGGGTCAGTGCGGCTGCGCGAGCGCGGCGAATCGCCGGGCGCTGTCGGGCCGGCCCCAGGCCGTGTAGAGCGCCGACAGGCCTGCGTAGATGCTGCGCGTGTCGCGGTGAGCCGCCGACTGCCGGCGACCGAGGATGGAGAGGGCCTGGCGGTACAGCGAATCGGCGACGGCGTACTCGCCCAGGGCGACGCGAATCGTCGCGAGCTGGCCTAACGTGAGGGCACCGAGGGAGGTGTCGAACCCGTCCGTGGCCTCGAGGATACGCAGCCGGCGACGAACGGCGGCGTCGGCTTCGTCGAGCTTACCGGCGGCGATGAGGATATCGGCAACGCGGCGCAGCGTGCTCGAGACGACCCGGTGGTCGCGACCGAGGATCCGCTCGTAGATGGCCAGCTCGTGCCTGGCGAGGGACTCGGCCTCCGCCACGCGACCCGCGCGTAGGCGAACTTCGGCAAGGGCGCCGATCGAGCCGGCAACCGCCGCGCTTTCCTCTCCGTAGCGGCGGCGGCGCACGTCCAGGACCGACCGTATCAGCGACTCCGCCTCCGCGTACGCACCCTGCGTTGCGCGGAGCATCGCGAAATCGGCTGTGGGACTGAGCATCTGCGGGTGCTCCGCGGGCCGTGTTCGGCGTAAGGTGGACAGCGCACGCCGGTAGAGCGCCTCTGCCTCGTCGTGACGCCCGTAGTCGCCGCTCAGGATGTCCGCCAGCCGCAGCGAGGCATCGGCGACGCCAGGATGGTCCGGGCCCTGGACACGGGTACGCAGGGCGATCGCGTCCCGATAACTCTGCTCCGCCTGCCGCAGCTCGCCCGTGAACCGCGCGACCGACGCGACGTATTCCAAGCTGTGGGCCACGAGCGTGTCGCTGGCCTGCGCGGCGCGGCGGACCTCGAGCGCGCGTTCAGCCAGCCGTTCTGCCTCCTCGAGCTCACCGACATAGATGAGGAGGCCCGAGACGCGCGTCATCGTCGCGGCGAGATCGGGGAAGGCATTGCCCGGAACGCGAGCGCGAACGACCTGCGCCTCGCGCGCCACCGCGATCGCGTCGCGAAACTGTCCTCGCGCGCGTAACACGTCCGCGAGGTGGTACATGGCCGTCACGACATCGAGGTGATCGTCGCCCAGCGACGCCCGCCGCAGCTCCACGGCCTGCCGCAGCGCCGCTTCGGCGTCCGCATACTCACGAAAGCTGACCTGCACGAGGCCGATGGCCTCCAGCATCCGGGCCCGTAGGAGCGGCTGATCGACGAGCTGGTTCGCGCGCGCGGTTCCGAGCCGAAGCAGGTCCCGGTTCGTGAAGATGTTCTCCCCGGGCTGATCGAGGTTGGCTGCGGAGAACAGCCCGGTCAGCATGTCCACAACCGCGTCCGATCGGTCGCGCGCCGACACGGCGCGGCGCCGCTCCTCGTCGGCGACTCTCGCCTGCCGTACGGCGAGCCCGGCGCCGCCGAGCACCGAGAGCAGCACGATGCCGGCGGCAATCGCCTCGACACGGTGCCGTTGCAGGAGCTTTCGCACCCGATACCATCGACTCCCGCGGTGGGCGAGCACGGGCAGGCCGTCGAGATACCGACGGATGTCTTCCGCGAGCATGTCGGCGGATCCGTACCGTCGGCTCGGCTCCTTCCGGAGCGCCATCAGCACGATGGCATCGAGGTCGCCGCGGAGTTGGCGGCGGAGGCGCTCGGGCGTCGCCCCCCGAGTCGCTGCGACGTCCATGGTGTTGTCCGCCGACGACGCAGCCGTCGGGGCGCCGCCCTCGTTCCGCGTGATGCAGGAGCTCGGCGGTACCGGTTCCCGTTCCCCGATGACGCGCGCGAGCTCCTGCCACGACGCGCCGGTCAGGCGGTAGGGACGACGGCCGGTCAACAGCTCGTACAGCACCACGCCGAGCGCGTACACGTCGCTGGCGGTGGTCACCGAATCGCCGCGTACCTGCTCGGGACTCGCGTATTCCGGCGTCATCGCGTGAAACCCCGTGCGCGTGGCCGGGACGTCGATCGCGCCTAACGCGGTACCGAGGAGCTTCGCGATGCCGAAGTCGAGCAGCTTCACCTGGCCGTCACGAGTCACCAGGATGTTGCTCGGCTTGAGGTCGCGGTGCACGATCAGGTTCTGATGCGCGTGGTGCACCGCCGCACAGACGTCGCAGAACAGTCGGATCCTCGCGTGGACATCGAGCTGGCGGCGGTCGCAGTAGTCGGTGATCGGCACCCCGTCCACGTACTCCATGACGAGGTACGGAAGCTGTCCTCCGGTGACACCGCCATCGAGCAGCTGCGCGATGTTCGGGTGGTCGAGCGAGGCGAGGATCTGTCGCTCGGCGAGGAAGCGTCGGTGGAGTTCCTCCGCGTCGGGGCTGCTGCGAAGCAACTTGACGGCAACGCGCTTCCGGAACTGTCCGTCGTCGCGCTCGGCGAGATACACGACCCCCATACCGCCGCGGCCGAGCTCACGCAGCACTCGATACGGGCCGAATCGCCGATCGGGGAGCGGGGTGTCGACGAGCGCGTGCACGGCGAGCGGGGCTCGCTGGTCGAGTATGCCGTGCGTCCGGTCGTGGGCGTCGAGCAATCGCTCGACTTCGGCACGCACCTCGGGCTCGGCGGAGCACCGCTCGGCGAGCCACGCTCTCCG